>NZ_JBHVET010000776.1:0-3796 GCF_042802135.1 Kitasatospora sp. NPDC057512 | reverse complement strand
GCCCCCGCGGGCTCCCACACACCGACCCGAAGGGGAGTCCCATGTCCCGCAAGTCCCAGCTCCGCCCGCGGCGGGCGGGTGTGCTGGCCGCCGTCGCGGCCGCCGCCGCCGGCGCGCTGACCACCTTCGCCCCGGCCGGCGCCGTCTCCGGCGGCGCCGCGACCGACACCGCCTCCGCCACCACCGCGCGGATCGTCATCGGCGACAGCCTGCGCGGCTGCACCGGCGCGCTGATCGACCAGTACTGGGTGATCACCGCCGCCTCCTGCTTCTCCGACGACCCGGCGCAGCCGCAGGCCCTCGCGGCCGGCAAGCCGAAGTGGAACACCACCGCCACCGTCGGTGCCAAGTCGGCCCAGGTGGTCGAGCTGGTGCCGCGCGCCGACCGCGACCTGGTGATGGCCCGTCTGGCCGTGCCGGTCGACGGTGTGACGCCGCTGGAGGTGGGCACCTCGGCGCCGACGGCCGGGCAGAGCCTGCGCGTCGCCGGTTTCGGCCGGACCAAGGACGAGTGGGTGCCGAACAAGCCGCACACCGGCGCGTTCTCGCTCGACACGGTGAGCGCGACCGGTGTCGGCATCACGGGGACGGGCGGCGCGGCGGTCTGCAAGGGCGACACCGGCGCCCCCGCCATCCGTGAGACGAACGGCAAGGCCGAGCTGGTGGCCGTCGCCTCCCGTTCCTGGCAGGGCGGCTGCCTGGGCACCCCGGCCGCCGAGACCCGCACCGGCGCGTACGCGACCCGGGTCGACGACCTCGGCGTGTGGATCACCAACGTCCGCCACTCGACCCCGTCGGGGACCAAGGTCACCGGCTCGCCGTTCACCGTCGTCGACCCCGCCACCGGGCACCCGCTGACCTTCGTCCAGGACAGCAAGAACCACCTGTGGTCGGTCGACCCGCAGAACGAGGGCTGGACCGACCTGGGCGGCTACGCGGCCGCCCGCCCCACCGCGATCGCCAACCCGGCCGACAACCACGTGATCGTGTACGTCAACGGGCCGGACAACAAGCTCTGGTCCTACGACCGCACCACCGGCAAGTGGACCGACTTCATCCCCACCCCCGCCGGGACGGTGCTGGCCCCCGACGCCGTGCCGCGCACGGTCGTCGACCCGGCCACCGGCCACCTGGTCACCTTCGTCCGCGACACCGCCCACCACCTGTGGTCCGTCGACCCGCAGGGCGAGGGCTGGTACGACTTCGGCGGGCTGGCCGCCACCGACCCGGTGCCCGTCATCAACCCGAACGACGGCCACATCGTGGTGTACGTCAACGGGCCGAACAACCGGCTGAACTCCATCGACCGCCGGGGCGCCGGCCGGGTCGAGTTCATCCCGCCGGCCATGGCCCCCGACGCGGTGCCCTCGACCGTGGTCGACCCGGCCACCGGGCACTTCACCACCTTCGTCCGTGACGCCGCCAACCACCTGTGGTCCGTCGACCCGTTCGGCCCGGGCTGGCGGGACTGGGGCGTGATGGCCGCCACCGACCCGGTCGCGATCGCCGACAAGACGGCCAACCGGACCGTGGTGTACGTCAACGGCCCGAACAACCGGCTGAACGCGCTCGACTTCGCCACCGGGAAGTGGACCGAGTTCCCCCTCACCCCGTCGGGCACCGCGCTGGCCGCCGACGCCGTCCCGCAGACCGTCGTCGACCCGGCCACCAAGCACCTGGTCACGTACGTCAGGGACGTCAACAGCACCCTCTGGTCCATCGACCCGCAGGGCCAGGGCGGCCCGGTCTGGGTCCGCTTCCACGGCGGCCCCTCCGCGCCCTGACCCGCGCCCTGATCTGCGGCAGACCCGCTGCGGCCCGCCATGGCCGCCGGTCGAAGGCCACCGGCACCCCGCGCACCCGCGGGGTGCCGTCTTCCCCGAACGCTCCCTGGAGATCCCTCATGTCCCGCAAGTCCCAGGTCCGCTCCTGGCGGGCCGGCGTGCTGGCCGCGGCCGCGACCGCCGGCACGCTGTGCACCGTCACCCCGGCCGGCGCCGTGGTCGGCGACGCGCCCGCCGACGGCTCCTACGCCTACACCGTCCGCCTGGCGATCGGCGACAACGTGCGCGTCTGCACCGGCGCGCTGGTGGACCGCTACTGGGTGGCCACGGCCGCCTCGTGCTTCTCCGACGACCCGGCGCAGCCGCAGGCGCTGGCCGCCGGTGCGCCGAAGTGGAAGACCACCGCCACCGTCGGGCGCACCGACCTGGCCACGGGCGCCGGTCTCGTGACGGACGTGGTGGAGCTGGCGCCGCGTCAGGACCGCGACCTGGTCCTGGCCCGCCTGGCCGTGCCCGTCACCGGCATCGCCCCGCTCGCGGTCGCCACCACCGCCCCGACCACCGGCCAGACCCTGCGGGTGCCCGGGTACGGGCGCACCAAAACGGAGTGGATCCCGAACCGGCTCCACTCCGGCGCGTTCAGCCTCGACACCGTGAGCGCGACGGGCATCGGCACCACCGGTACGGGCGGCGCGGCGCTCTGCAAGGGCGACACCGGCGCCCCCGTGGTCCGCGAGGTCAACGGCAAGGCCGAGCTGGTGGCCGTGGCCTCCCGCTCCTGGCAGGGCGGCTGCCTGGGTGTGCCCGCCACCGAGACCCGCACCGGCGCGTACAACTCCCGGGTCGACGACCTCGGCGCGTGGATCAACCAGGTCCGCGACGGCTGGTGGGACACCGTCACCGCCAACCCGGCCGCCCGCAGCTCGGTCTACGACCCGGTCCGGAAGACCACCACGGTCTTCGCCGTCGACAGCGACCGCCACGTGGTGTCCTCCTCCAGCGCGGACGGCACGACCTGGACCGACTGGACGCGGGTCGGCGGCGACTGGCGGTTCGCGAGCGTCCCCACCGCCGTGTTCAACCCCGCCACCGGTGCCATCGAGCTGTTCGCCGTCGGCACCGACGGCGTGCTCTGCCAGACCTACTGGCTGCCGGACGGCAAGGGCTGGACCGAGTGGTACTACCAGCCCACCGACAAGAGGTTCACCGGCAGCCCCACCGCCGTCTACAACCCGGCGACGAAGACCGCGGAGGTCTTCGCCACCCAGACCGACGGGGCCGTCGCGCACTCCTACTACACCGTGGGCATGACGGGGTGGAGCGGCTGGTACGACATCAAGGCCAACAAGGAGTTCACGGGCAGCCCGACCGCCCTGTACAACCCCGCCACCGGCGCCATCGAGCTGTTCGCGGTCAACACCGACGGTGTGCTGAAGCAGAGCTACTGGTTGCCGGGCCAGGACTGGAACCCCTGGTACGCCCAGGACGACAACGTGCGGTTCACCGGCAGCCCCACGTCCGTCTACAACCCGGTCACCAAGGTCGCGGAGGTCTTCGCCACCCGGACCAGCGGTGTCGTCGCGCACTCCTACTACAGCCCGGGCATGACGAAGTGGAGCGGCTGGTCCGAGATCCGCAGCCGTCAGTTCGCGGGCTCGCCGACCGCCGTCTTCGACCCGGCCACCGGCGGCTTCGCGCTCTTCGCGGTCGACGGCGGCGGCGTCCTCGCCCGCTCCGAGTGGCAGCCCGACGGCAAGCCGTGGAGCGACTGGACCGACGTCGGGGACTGGAGGTTCACCACCGGCCGCTTCCCGACCGCGACGTTCAACGCGGCGGCCGGCACCCTGGACCTCTTCGCCACCGGCCAGAACGGCGTCTTCAACCACGCCTCGTACCGGCCGGGGAAGAGCGGGTGGAGCGGCTGGAACACGCTCCCCGGCAAGACCATGGTCACCGGCTGACGAAGCGTCCACGGACCGTTCACGGACCGGGCCCGGTCGCCCTCCCGCATG
>NZ_JBHVET010000775.1:0-3813 GCF_042802135.1 Kitasatospora sp. NPDC057512 | reverse complement strand
GTGTGGCGGCGGCTGCTCGCGCGGCGCGCCGCCCTCGCCGCCGGCCTCGTCGTCGTCCTGCTCGTCCTGATCGCCGCGGCGGCACCGCTGCTCAGCGCGATCGAGGGCCAGGACCCCACCGGCTACCACAACGACCTGCTCGACTCGGCGGCCGGCGGCGTGCCCACCGGCTCCTTCGGCGGCGTCAGCGCCGAGCACTGGCTCGGCGTCGAACCCGGCACCGGGCGGGACGTGTTCGCCCGGCTGGTCCACGGCGCCCGGATCTCGCTGCTCGTCGCCGTCGGCGCCACCCTCGTCCAGGTCGCGATCGGCGTCCTGCTCGGCCTCGCCGCGGGGCTCGGCAACCGGTGGCTCGACCAGCTGATCGGCAACACCACCGAGGTGATGCTCGCGCTGCCCACGCTGGTCTTCGCCATCTCGCTGATGGCGGTCGTGCCCCCGGCCTTCCCCCGCCCGCTGCTGCTGACCCTGGTCATCGGGCTGCTGGGCTGGGCCGGCACCGCACGGGTGGTCCGGGCGCAGACGCTCAGCCTCCGGCAGCTCGACTACGTGGCCGCGGCCCGGCTCGCCGGCGCCACCCGGTGGCGGATCGCCCGCCGGGAGCTGCTGCCGTCGCTGGCCGCGCCGGTCATCACCTACGCGGCGGTGCTGCTGCCGTCCAACGTGGTCGCCGAGGCCGGGCTGTCCTTCCTCGGGGTGGGCGTCAAGCCGCCGACCTCCTCGTGGGGCCAGATGCTCTCCGGGGCGACCACCTGGTTCCGCGCGGACCCGATGTACGTGCTGCTCCCCTCCGCGCTGCTGTTCACCACCGTGCTCGCCTTCACCGTGCTCGGCGACGCCGTCCGCACCGAGCTCGACCCGCGCGCGGCCTCCCGGCTGCGGGTCGGTACGGCGCGCGGCGACTCCGGTCCGTCGAACGCCGCTCCGTCGGACGCCGCTCCGTCGAGCGCCACGCCGTCGAGCGCCGGTCCGTCGAGCGCGGGCCGGGGCCCCTCCGAGGAGGCCACCGCATGACCCGCTTCCTGCTCCGCAAGGCCGTCGGCATGCTCGGCGTCCTGCTCGTCCTCTCCCTGGTCGTCTACGCGGTGTTCTACATCGCCCCCGGCGACCCGGCCCAGCTCGCCTGCGGCGAGAAGTGCAGCCCCGCCCAGGTCGCCCAGGTGCGCGAACGGCTCGGCCTCGACGCGCCCGTCTACCTCCAGTACGCCCACTTCCTCCAGGGCGTCGTCGCCGGCCGCGACTTCAGCGCCGGCACGGGCCTGCTGCACTGCCCGGCGCCCTGCCTGGGCGTCTCCTACCGCAGCGGCGAGCAGGTCACCGACATGATCACCGCCCGGCTCCCGGTGACGGCCTCGCTGGCGCTCGGCGCGATGGTGCTCTGGCTGGTCCTCGGGGTCGGCACCGGGCTGGTCTCGGCGCTGCGCCGTGGCCGGCTCAGCGAGCGCCTGCTGACCGCGCTGACGCTGGCCGGCAGCTCGATCCCGGTGTTCGTCATCGGCCTGGTGCTGCTCATCGTCCTGTGCGCCCAGCTCCAGTGGCTGCCGTTCCCGAGCTACGTGCCCCTCACCGAGGACCCGCAGCAGTGGTTCTGGGGCCTGCTCCTGCCCTGGGTCTCGCTCGCGCTCATCGAGTCCGCGAAGTACGCCCGGCTGACCCGCTCCTCCATGCTGGAGACCCTCGCCGACGACCACATCCGGACCTTCCGGGCGTACGGCGTCAGCGAGCGGCACCTGGTGACCAGGCACGCGCTGCGCGGCGCGCTCACCCCGGTGATCGCGCTGACCGCCATCGACCTCGGGACGATGTTCGGGTCCGCCGTACTGACCGAGTCGCTCTTCGGCCTCCCGGGGCTCGGCAAGCTGCTGGTCACCTCGGTCGGCCTGATCGACCTGCCGACCGTCGTCGGCCTCACCCTCGTCACCGGGTTCTTCGTGGTCCTCGCCAACGTCATCGCGGACGTGCTCTACGCGGTGACCGACCGAAGGGTGATCCTGACGTGAGCGCCGGAACCCTGAGCCCGGAACCCCTGAGCCCGGAACCCCTGCGCCCCGGCCCCCGGGGCTCCGAACCGCTGGCCGCCGAGGCCCGGGGCGAGGCCCTGGTCGACGTCCGGGACCTGGTCGTCGACTTCCCGGTCGGCGACGGCCACGTCCGCGCCGTCGACGGCGTGGGCTTCACCCTGGAGGCCGGTCAGGCGCTCGGCATCGTCGGCGAGTCCGGCTCCGGCAAGAGCACCGTCGCCTACGGACTGCTCGGCCTGCACCGCGGGACCGGCGCCCGGATCGGCGGCTCGGTGCGGGTCGCCGGGGTCGACGCCGTCACCGCCGAGGGCGACGAACTCCGGCGCCTGCGCGGCGGCTTGGCCGCCATGGTGTTCCAGGACCCGCTGTCCGCCCTCGACCCGTACTACGCGGTGGGCGACCAGATCGCCGAGGTCGTGCGGGTGCACCGGGACGTCTCCCGCCGGGACGCCCGGGCCCGGGCCGTCGAGGTGCTCGACCGCGTGGGCATCGCCGACGCGGCGCGGCGCTCGCGGTCGCGTCCGCACGAGTTCAGCGGCGGCATGCGCCAGCGGGTGCTGATCGCGATGGCCCTGGCCTGCGAGCCGCGGCTGCTGGTCGCCGACGAGCCGACGACCGCGCTGGACGTCACCGTCCAGGCCCAGATCCTCGACCTGCTGCACGAGCTGCGCGCCGAGACCGGCGCCGGGCTGGTCCTGGTCACCCACGACCTGGGCGTGGTCGCCGGGAGCGTCGACCGGGTGCTGGTGATGAAGGACGGCCGGGCGGTGGAACACGGGCCGGTCGCCGAGGTGCTGGGCGCTCCGCGCGAGCCGTACACCCGCGCGCTGCTGTCGGCGGTGCCCCGGGTCGACGCCGCCGAGCCGTCGGCCGCACCCGCCGAAGCCACCGGTTCCTCCGGTTCCTCCGGCGGCGAGGTCCTGCTCGAAGCCGTCGACCTGCGCCGGGAGTTCGCCACCCGCGGCGGCCTCGCCCGGCGCACCGCCCCGGTGGCCGCCGTGGACGGCGTCTCGCTCACCGTGCGGGCCGGCGAGACGCTGGGCGTCGTCGGCGAGTCCGGCTCCGGGAAGACCACGCTCGGGCGAATGCTCGTCCGGCTGCTGGAGCCGACCGGCGGTCGGCTGCACTACCGCGGCCGGGACATCGGAGCGCTCGGGGAGAAGGAACTGCGCCCGCTCCGGCGGGAGTTGCAGATGGTCTTCCAGGACCCGGTGTCCTCGCTCAACCCGCGCCGCAGCATCGGCGAGTCCATCGCCGACCCGCTGCGCATCGCCGGGGAGAGCGACGAGCGCCGCGTCCGCGGCCGGGTCGGCGAACTCCTCGAACGCGTGGGGCTCGACGCCGACTGGTACCACCGCTATCCGCACGAGTTCTCCGGCGGGCAGCGGCAGCGGGTCGGCATCGCCCGCGCGCTGGCGCCCCGGCCGCGGCTGATCGTCTGCGACGAACCGGTCTCCGCGCTGGACGTCACCACCCAGGCCCAAGTAGTGGAGCTCCTCGGCGAGTTGCAGCGCGACCTCGGCCTCGCGCTGGTCTTCATCGCCCACGACCTCGCCGTGGTCCGGCAGGTGAGCGACCGGGTCGCGGTGATGCGGGCCGGGCGGATCGTGGAGCAGGGCGACGCCGACACGGTGTACGACTCCCCCCGGCACGCCTACACCAAGGGCCTGCTGGCCGCCGTCCCGGTCCTGGACCCGGCCGAGGCGACCGCCCGCCGCCATGCCCGCCTGGCCTCCGCCGGCGCCTGACCGACGGCCGTCCGGTCCGGGTCGCACCTCACGGGGTGCGACCC
>NZ_JBHVET010000774.1:0-3816 GCF_042802135.1 Kitasatospora sp. NPDC057512 | reverse complement strand
CTTCCGGGGAGGAAGCGGCGGGCCGCCGGTGGAGCCGTGCGGGGCGGGCTCAGATGAGGCCCAGCTCCTGGACCGCGTCGCGCTCCTCGGTCAGCTCCTTGACCGAGGCGTCGATGCGGGCGCGCGAGAAGTCGGAGATCTCCAGGCCCTGGACGATCTCGAACTTGCCGTCCTTGGTGGTGACCGGGAAGGAGGAGATCAGGCCCGCCGGAACGCCGTACGAGCCGTCGGAGACGACACCCATGGAGGTCCAGTCGCCCTCGGCGGTGCCGTTGACCCAGGTGTGCACGTGGTCGATGGCGGCGTTGGCGGCCGAGGCGGCCGAGGAGGCGCCACGGGCCTCGATGATGGCGGCGCCGCGCTTGGCGACGGTCGGGATGAAGTCGTTCTCCAGCCAGGCCAGGTCGCTGCCGACGGCCTCGAAGGCCGGCTTGCCGGCGATCTCGGCCTGGAAGACGTCCGGGTACTGGGTCGCGGAGTGGTTGCCCCAGATGGTGACGCGCTTGATGTCCGAGACCAGGGCGCCGGTCTTGGCGGACAGCTGGCCGACGGCGCGGTTGTGGTCCAGGCGGGTCATCGCGGTGAAGCGCTCGGCCGGGACGTCCGGGGCGTTGCGCTGGGCGATCAGGGCGTTGGTGTTGGCCGGGTTGCCGACGACCAGGACCTTGATGTCGTCCGCGGCGTGGTCGTTGATGGCCTTGCCCTGCGGGCCGAAGATGCCGCCGTTGGCCTGCAGCAGGTCGCCGCGCTCCATGCCCGCGGTGCGCGGACGGGCGCCGACCAGCAGCGCGACGTTGGCGCCGTCGAAGGCCTCGTTCGGGTTGGCGGTGATGGTGATGTCGCGCAGCAGCGGGAAGGCGCAGTCGACGAGCTCCATGGCGGTGCCCTCGGCGGCCTTGAGGCCCTGCGGGATCTCCAGGAGGCGCAGGTTCACCGGCACGTCGGCGCCGAGCAGGTGGCCCGAGGCGATGCGGAAGAGCAGCGCGTAGCCGATCTGGCCGGCCGCGCCGGTGATGGTGACGTTGACGGGGGTGCGGGTCATTTCTACCTTCTCCAGCAAATCGCCAGGCGCCCCAGGCACACCGGCACTGGAGCCAGGATGATCTCTCTCGACGTCGAGAGACCGGCGTCAGGTTATCGCAAAGGGAAGCGTACGCCTGGTGTCCCGGCGTGGCTGATGCGTCACAGAAGAAAGGCGGCCCCCGCCCGTGCCCTGGATTTCCATGGCGTCGGGCGGGGGCCGTCACGGGCCCGCGGATCAGTGCCGGGGTCGGCCCATCAGCTGGCCGATGTTGTCGAGCAACGGGATCTGCACCCACGGGTTCGGCTGCGCCACCAGGGTCAGCAGCACGATCGAGACGCCCAGGAAGCTCAGCACGATCACGTCGGTGAAGCGGCTGCGCACCGCCAGCATCCCGACCTCGGGCAGCACCAGCCGCAGCACCGCGCCGAGCAGCACGCCGCAGCCGAGGATCAGCAGCCCGTACTTGAAGCCGTCCTTGAAGTCGGCGAACCAGGTGACCGCGAGGCCGGCGCCGACGACCAGCAGGACCAGCGTGATCGGCCACTGCCGGACCGGCAGGGCGTGATCGCGTCCGAGGGCCGCGGCCGAGCCCTCGGGCGGCAGGGTGCCGGTGGTCTTGACCGGCCTGCGGCGGGACCGGGCCGATCGCGGTTCAGTCATGCTCGCCGTCCCTGGGGAGTCAGATGCCGGCGCGGCGCTCGGCCGCCTCGACGATGTTGTTGAGCAGCATCGCGCGGGTCATCGGGCCCACGCCGCCGGGGTTCGGGGAGATCCAGCCGGCCACCTCGGCCACCCCCGGGTGCACGTCGCCGACGATCTTGCCCTCGCTGCGGCTGACGCCCACGTCCAGCACCGCCGCGCCCGGCTTGACGTCCTCCGGCTTGACCAGGTGCGGCACGCCGGCGGCGGCCACGATGATGTCGGCCTTGCGCAGGTGGGCGCCGAGGTCCCGGGTGCCGGTGTGGCACAGGGTGACGGTGGCGTTCTCGCTGCGGCGGGTCAGCAGCAGGCCGATCGAACGGCCGACGGTGATGCCGCGGCCGACCACGACCACCTCGGCGCCATCGATCTCGACGTCGTGGCGGCGCAGCAGCTCGACGATGCCGAGCGGGGTGCACGGCAGCGGGCCGTCGATGCCCAGGGCGAGCCGGCCGAGCGAGGTCGGGTGCAGGCCGTCGGCGTCCTTGTCCGGGTCCATCAGCTCCAGGACCGGGTTCTGGTCCAGGCCCTTGGGCAGCGGCAGCTGGACGATGTAGCCGGTGCAGGACGGGTCGGCGTTGAGCTCGCGGACGACGTTCTCCACGTCCTCCTGGGTGGCGGTGGCGGGCAGCTCGCGCTGGATCGAGGCGATGCCGACCTCGGCGCAGTCCTTGTGCTTCCCGTTCACGTACCAGCGGCTGCCCGGGTCGTCGCCGACCAGGACGGTGCCGAGGCCGGGCGTGACGCCCTTCGCCTTGAGGGCCGCCACGCGGGCGGCGAGTTCGGACTTGATCGCGGCGGCGGTGGCCTTGCCATCGAGAATCTGGGCAGTCATGACCCCATTCTCCCGGATCGCCGGGGGTCTCCGTACCGAGGGCGTCCGACCGCTCGGGCCGCGGTTCCGGGGGTGGCCGGACGGGGGCCGGAGGGGTGGCGGAACGGGTGGCCGGGCCGGAGGACGGGCGAGGTCACGGGCGGGGTCACGGGCGGGGGGACCGGCGGGTGAACGGCCGGGTACGAAGGTCCACCGCACATTGCGGTTGCGCCACAGTCTCGGCGCGGCACGCGGAACCGGCTGGACAGGGCGCCGTCGTCCGGATGACGATAAGCGCATTCCCGCCGCGAACCGGCCCGGTGACGGGCCGACGGACCCGCGGTGGGGCGTACCCGGGGGAAAGAACCAGTGAGCCGACCAGAGCAGAGCCAGCAGTCCGACCGCGGGGGCACCGTCCCGCCCGCGCCGCACCCGTCGGCTGCCTCGCGCCCCTGACGCTCACCACGCTGCCGAGCCGCGGCGCCCGTCACCGCCGCCGGGCTGTCACCCCGCTCGGCTAACGTCCCCTTCGACCGACGACCCTCGTCACCGGCCGGCACCGGGCCGTCAGCGTCCCGTCCCCGCGTCCCCGTAACTGCCCGGAGGCATCCATGAGTTACCCGCCCGACCCGAACAACCCGTACGGCCAGCCGCAGGCCGCCCCGGGCTACGGCTACCCGCAGCAGGCCCCGCCGCCGCAGGCCGCGCCGGGCTACGGCTACCCGCAGGCCGCGCCGGCCTACGGGTACGCGCCGATGGTCCCGCCGTCCATGCCGGGCCTGGTGACCACCGCCCGCGTGCTGCTGTTCATAGTCGGCGGCGTGCAGACGCTGCTCGCGATCCTCTACATGGTCATCGGGGCGGTCGCCAAGGACGCCACCAACGCCAGCCGCGCCGCGAGCGAGGACAACCCGTTCACCGCGCTGGGCGACGCCGCCGCCGGCGTCCTGATCGTCGTCGCCGTGGTGTTCGGGCTGTTCGCCGCGCTCTCCATCACGCTCGGCGCGAAGTTCGGCAAGGGCGGCAACGCCGTCCGGGTCACCACCATCGTGTACGGCTCGCTCGGCGCCCTGGTCGGCCTGCTGATCCTGCTGGGCGCCATCACCGGCGGCACCGCGGTGGGCCTGGTCATGGCCCTGCTCTGGCTGGCGATCAGCATCATCTGGATCACCGCCATGTGCGTCCAGGACGGCGTCAACTGGTTCAACCGGCCGCGGTACTGACCGGCCCGCAGGACCACGACGGAGCGGCCCGGCTCCCTCCGAGGAGGGGGCCGGGC
>NZ_JBHVET010000773.1:0-3828 GCF_042802135.1 Kitasatospora sp. NPDC057512 | reverse complement strand
GGTATGCAGCAGGGACACTCCGACCGACCGCGTTCTGACGTACCGTCGTGCGGGCAGCGCACCGCGTGGCACCCGGGGCACGCCGGAGGCGTACGGTGTTGTGTTCACGACCCGGCGAGGAGAGACGGCATGGCAGCGAGCTTCCCCGAGACCGCCATCAGCACCGAACGGCTGCTGCTGCGACCCCTTGCGGAGGACGACGCCCCCGGCCTGGCCACGATGATGGCCGACGACCTCGTGCTCGCCTGGACGGACCTGCCGCACCCCTTCACCGAGGAGTACGCGGCCGAGCTCGCCCGCACCCTCGCCCCCGCCCACCGGGCCGCCGGCCGCGGCATCGTCTTCGCCGTCACCGAGCACCTGACCCAGCGCCTGGTCGGCCTGGTCGAGCTCCGCAACACCGACTGGCGGCTGCGCAGCACCGAGATCTCCTACGTCACCGCCGTCTGGGCGCGCGGCGAGGGCTACGCCCCGGAGGCCGTCCTCGGCGTCGCCCAGTGGCTGTTCGAGGACCGCGGCTTCCTGCGCCTGGAACTGCGCACCGCCGCCGGGAACACCGCCGCCCAGCAGGTCGCCCAGAAGATCGGCGGCATCAGCGAGGGCGTGCTGCGCAGCGCCTGGATAGTCCGCGGGGAGTCCGGCGAGGTGCGGCTGGGCGCGTCTCCCGGCCGCCGGGCCGGGGGAGAGAGCCGCAGCGACCTCATCCTGTGGAGCCTGCTCCCGGAGGACCTGGAGTCCCCCGAACTGCACCGCGAGGGCTGGCACGGCGACCACCGCTACGTGCTGCGCGACTGAACCCCGCCGCCTGTTCACCCGGCGCGGACATGTGTGCGAGATGTCGGGCTCCGGTCGACCGCACCCGGTAGCCTCTGGACCGGCGCCGCACGACGGCGGATCGAGTGGCGCACCGAGTCGAGGGAGAACGGCCGCAGATGGCTGACCGGATCACGGTCATCGGGTGGGACGGCACACCGCTGACCGAGGCCGCCGGCGCGGCCCTGGCCGCGGCGACCCTGGTGGCCGGCGCCCCCTACCAACTGAACGCCCTCCCGGTGCCGGAGGCCGCCGAGCGGATCGCCCTCGGCAACGTCCGGCAGGCCGCCCGCAGGATCGCCGAGCACCGCGGCGCCGCCGTCGTGGTCGCCGAGGGCGACCCGGGGTTCTTCGGGGTGGTGCGCACCCTGCGCCGCCCCGAGTACGGCCTCGAACTGGAGGTGCTGCCCGCCGTCTCCTCGGTGGCCACCGCCTTCGCCCGGGCCGGCATGCCCTGGGAGGACGCCCAGGTGGTCAGCGCGCACGGCGGACGGCTGCGCCGCGCGGCCAACATCTGCCGGGCCCACCCCAAGGTCGCGGTGCTCACCGCGCCGGGCGCCGGGCCCGCCGAACTCGCCCTGATGCTGCGCGGGGTGCACCGGACCTTCGTGGTCTGCGAGGCCCTCGGCACCCCCGACGAGGACGTCACCGTCCTCACCTCCGACCGGATCGCCGACCACGTGTGGCGCGACCCCAACGTGGTGCTGGTGATCGGCGGCGGCGCCCGGACGGGGGCGGTGGACGAGGCGGCCGGCTGGCTCGCCGGGCGCCCGGTCGGCTACCCCGGCGTGGAACGCGGCTGGGCGCTCCCCGGTGACGCCTACGCGGGCGCCGGGCGCGCGGAAGGCGAGCCGGGCGCGCCGGAGGCGCTCCCCGCCCACGTGCGCGCCCTGGTGCTGGCCCGGCTGGGCGCCCGCCCCGGGGACCTGGTCTGGTCGGTCGGCGCCGGCAGCGGCGCCCTCGCAGTGGAGGCGGCCCGGTTCGGCGCCGCCGTCGTCGCGGTCGAGGGCTCCCGCTCGGCCTGCGCCCGGCTGACCGTCAACGCCCGCCGCTACGGCGTCGAGGTGGAGGCGGTGTACGGGAGCGGCCCCGAGGTGCTGGGCGGCCTGCCGGAACCGGACGCGGCGGTGGTGGAGTCCGGCGGACTCGACGTGGTGCGCGCGGTGCTGGCCCGTCGGCCCGAGCGGTTCGTCGCGCTGCCCCGGACCCTCACCGAGGCGGAGGAGGTCCACCGGGCGATCGCCGGGGCGGGCTACCGGGCGGACGGCTCGCTGCTCCAGGCGAGCCCGTTGCGGCCGGTGGGGGAGGGCGACGGGCTGGCGCTGGGAGCGGGCGGAACCGGCGCGCTGGTCCTCTGGGGTGAGCAGATCGTGTGAAGGCCGTGGGCCCGTCCGGGGCCCGCGCCGGGATCGTCCGGTGGCGCCGACGGTGATCCAGGTCGCATCCGGACACCGATTCGAGAGGTGACCGCGCGGTGCCGGTAGTGTGACGTCCTGGGCGACTGCACGGGTAGGCGACCCACCCGATTCGGTCGGTTTGTCACCTTTTTGACGCGGTGCAATCCGGTTCCGCTCGAAGTGTGGGCAATTCGACGGGCCTCGTGCCGGACCTGGAGAATGCCGTAGGGTCCGGTGCGGTCGTGCCGGTTGCTCCGGGTTGTCGTTGTTTCAGACGATGCGCCGCCCCGTACGGGCGGTGCGCCGGACCGGGGTGCCGCAGCGCGCCGGATGGACTTGGGCCGCAGCGCCACGGCGCGGCGGCCGCGTGTGGTTAGGGGCGGGCCGGTGCTGGTTCGGCCCGTGCGGATGGGCGCTGCGATCGGTGATCGTGTCGCCGAGGGCGCGGCAGCGGCCTGGAAGGAGCTTTGACAATGACCGATGGCGGCCACGTTCCGGGCGAGGGAATGCCGGAGCACCTGCACGGCGGGCCGGACCCGCTCGGCGGACCGGAGGGCGTCGCGGGCGTTGCACCCCTCCAGGGCGTCGCGACGGACGGCGGGGCGATCCCCGACCCGGCGGCCCCGATCGGCGGTGTCCCCGGCGCGGTGCCCCCGGGCGCGGGCGCCATCCCGCCGCAGGGCCAGTACGGCTACGGCGTTCCCGGCGTGCCGCAGCCCGGCCGGCCCGGCGAGGGCTGGGGCGTCGACCAGGGCGCACCGCGCCCGGCCTTCCACTTCCTCGACCAGCCCGACACGCCGGACGGCCTGGACGACGAGGACGACGTGCTGCTGATGCCCGGTCCGCAGGGCTCCTGGGGCGAGCCGGTCGCGGCCGTCCCGGCCGAGCAGGTGCCGCTCGCGCCGCAGCACGACGGCACGCCGGTCGAGCCGTCCTGGCCGCCGGTGGACCCGCCGGTGCTCGGCGCCGAGCACGGCGTCCAGCAGCACCCCGTCCAGCAGCAGCCGCAGCAGCCGATGACGCAGGCTCAGCAGCCGCGCCGGCCGCTGCACGCCGGTCCGCCGATCCCGGACCCGTCGCTGATGACCGGCCAGGTGCCGGTCCGGTCGCTGGCCGACCGCGGCCCCTCGCAGGGCGGCACGCCGGCGCACGGCATCCCGGTGGTCGGCCGCCCGCCGATGGCCGAGGCCGCGGCCCCGGCTCCGGCCGTCGCGCCGCAGGCCGTCCCGGTCGCTCCGGCGGCCCCCGGGGCTCCGGTCGTGGACGGGCAGCAGCCGCCGCAGGCGCAGGACTTCCCGCAGGCCCAGCAGGCCCAGCAGGTCCAGCAGGTCCAGCAGGTTCATGGGGCCCAGCAGGTGCCGCTGGGCGTGCCGCCGGTCGAGGCCGTGCTGGCCGTCGAGACGGTCGGGGCGATCGAGGTGATCGAGGTCGTCGAGACGCCGGAGGCGGCCCAGGCCGTCCCGGCTCAGCCCGTGCAGGACGTGACGGCTCCCCAGGCCGCCCAGGCCGCCGAGGTCGTGGAGACCGCTGTCGCGGCCGCGCCGCAGGCCGTCGTGGCCGAGCCGGTTCCGGCCGAGGCCGCCCAGCCGGCGGCCGAGGCGGCCGGCGCACCCGTCGC
>NZ_JBHVET010000772.1:0-3831 GCF_042802135.1 Kitasatospora sp. NPDC057512 | reverse complement strand
GGCGGAGGCTGAGGGATTTGAACCCTCGATCAGGAATAACCCCGAAACCGCATTAGCAGTGCGGCGCCATAGACCGGACTAGGCGAAGCCTCCCCACAGGGATCGTACCCGCGCGAGCGGAGCCGTTCCGTGTGTCAGTGATGATGCCACACCCGTGGGGCTCGGCACCAACCGCCGCCAACGTTACTAGGCGGGTCGACTCCGCCGCAAAGAAGAATGAGATACTGCCGTCTCCGGAGGAGCTGCCCCGAGCCGAGGAGACCTGTCGACGTGAGCAGCAGGCCGATCCGAGGCGCTGCTCGCCTCGCCGCCATACTCGACGCCCTGCCCGACGCGTTGTTGCTGGTGAACAGCAACGGCACCGTCGTGGACGCCAACAGCGCGGCGGTCCAGGCGTTGCAGGCGCCGGGCACCTCACTGGTCGGCATGGGCGTGCTGGGTCTGCTGCCCGAGTTCGACCCCAGCCGCATCCCCGGCTCGATGCGCCCGGCCACCCGCGACGGCGACGCCCTCGACCGCCCGGTCCGGATGACCGCCCACCGCACCGACGGCACCACCTTCCCGGTCGAGGTGTCCGGCAACGACTTCGCCGACGACGGCGACGGCCGCGGCTACGCGCGCTCCCCGTACGACTCGTACCGCGAGAACTCGCCCTCCTCCTCCGACCTGCTCCTGCTGCTGGTCCGCGACCTCTCCGGCCGGCTGGGCGTCGAGGCCGAGCTGCGCCGCCAGCACAAGCAGACCGAGATGATCCTGCGGGCCGCCGCCGAGGGCGTGCTCGGCGTGGACCTCGAAGGCCGCTGCGTGCTGGTCAACCCGGCCGCCGCGCACATCCTGGAGTACCGGGCGAGCGAGCTGGGCGGGCGCGAGCTGCACCCGCTGATCCAGCACTCCCGGGCCGACGGCACCCCGCTGGCGCTGGAGGAGTCGGCGCTGCTGGACACCCTCACCTCCGGGCGCAAGCACCGGGTGCGCGGCACCGTGCTGTGGCGCAAGGACGGCCGGCCGGTCACCGTCGACCTCACCACCGCCCCGGTCCGGGACGGCGACCAGCTGGTCGGCGCGGTGATGACCTTCACCGACCGCAGCCGCGAACTCGCCCTGGTCGCCCGCAACGAGCACCTCACCGCCGTCCTGGAGAGCGAGCTGGGCGGCGCGCTGAACGCGCTGAACCAGCGGCTCGACGCGCTCGCCGCCGACCCGGCCGGCCAGCTCTGGCCGGAGGCCAACTGGACGCTGCGCCGGCTGGCCGCCGAGTGCCGCCGGTACGGGAAGCTGATCGACGGGGTGCTCGACCACCAGCGCTGCGAGGCCGGCGAGAGCGGCGCCGCCGAGGCCAAGGACGGCAAGGACGGGAAGGACGGCAAGGAGCCCAAGGCCGGCGACAAGGACGGCAAGGACGGGCGGAAGGCCGCGTCCCGGGTTCCGGTCGGCCTGGACAAGGTGGTCCGCCGGGCCGTCGAGGAGGCCGGCGAGCTGGTCGGCCCCGGCCGGGTGCGGTTCTCGGTGCACGCCGCCGCGGTCGAGGTGATCGCCGACGAGCGGCGGCTGGCCCAGGCGCTGGCCCACCTGGTCGCCGACGTCAGCGGCGTCGGACTCTCCCTGGACGCCCCCGTCGCCCCCTCCCCCGGCCTGACCGTGCCCGGACTGAACGGCGCCGCCGCGCCCGCGCTTCCGCCCGCCCCCGAGCCGCCGACCGTCGTGCTGGCCGCCGCCCAGCGCGGCGAGGTCGCCCGGGTCGAGATCCGCGGCCCCGGCGTCGGCGGCAGCCCCGTCCACCTGCCGATAGCCCGCGCGGTGGTCGAGCGCCACGGCGGCGTGCTCCAGCCGCACGAGCTGCCCGGCAAGGCCGGCACCACGTACGTCGTCGAGCTGCCGCTGGACCCGGTCGCCGCGAAGGCCGCCGCCGAGCGCGCCGCCGCCGAAGGCCGCTCCGACCGGCCCAAGGAGGGCGACAGCGCCGTCCTGCCCGAGCTTCCGGGCATCCCGCAGCTGCCCAGCAGCGGCGAGGGCGCCGAGCCCGCGGCGGCCGACGAGCAGCCCGCTGCCGAGACCCCCGAGACCGCCGAGGCCCCCGCCGAGGAGCGGGTGCCCGCCGAGGAGCCGCCCGCCGAGCGGCGCGGCCGCCGCGGCCGACCGGCCGCCGAGACCCCGGCGTCCGACGCCCCCGGTACCCCCGGCAACCCCGACATTCCGGCCGACCAGTGGCCGAACGCCCCCGCCCGGGTCGAGCGGGCCGTCCCCGAACAGTGGAACGGCACCGGCAACGACCCCGCGTACGGCCGCCAGGGCCTGGCCGGGCCGGACGGCGCCCAGAGCGACCCGTGGGGCAAGGACGACGGCCGCTCCGGCCCCGCCTACGCCGTGCCCGTCGAGGGCCACCGGGCGCAGCCGAACCGCCCCGGCGGGCGCGAGCCGCTCGCCCTCGGTCCGGCCCCGACGCCCGCGCCCGCCGCCCCGGACGGCACCCCGCCCGGCGGCACCCCGACCGCCGAGGCCGCCCAGGAGCAGGCCTCCGGCGAGACCAGGCACCGCCGCCGCCGCGCGCTGCCCCCGACCGAGGAGTCCTCCGGCGGCTTCGCCCTGCCCGGGGCGGCCGACACCCCGGTCTACCCCGGCCTGGAGCACGCCCTGCCGGCCGGCCCCGCGCCCGCGCCGCCCGAACCGGCCGCCGCCCCGACCGGGCGCCGCCGCCGGCTGGCCGTCCCGCCGGGGCCCGGCCCGGACGCCCTGGTGAACGCCTCCGGCCCGGCCGGACAGGGAGGCCGGGAAGGCCAGGCCGGCCAGGCGCAGCCCTCCCCCGGCACCGCGCTGGCGCCGGCCCGGGCCGCGCTGCCCGCCGCCGAGGAGCCGTCCGGCCCGCGCCCGGTCGGCACCGGGCTGGGCGAGCTCGCCCCGCCGCGCCAGCTCGGCCCGGTGCCCGCCGCCGCGCCGCAGCCGCCCGTCCCGGCCGACGCCGCCCGGACCGCGCCGCGCCCGATGGCCGAGCTCCCGCCCGCCGACGAGCGGCCCGCGCCCGAGCAGCCGTCGGCCCCGACCGGCGAGCTGGCCAACACCCGCCGGCTGCTGGTCTGGCCCGAGCCCGACCCCGCCACCAAGCAGGCCCTCCAGGCGCGCGGCTACCTGCCGGTGATCGTCCGCTCCCGCGAGGAGGTGGACGCCCAGGTCGCCGGCTTCCCCGCCGCCCTCTTCGTCGACCCGCTGACCGGCCCGATCACCCGCACCGCGCTCCAGTCGCTGCGCACCGCGGCGCTCAACCGCAGGGTCCCGGTGCTGGTCACGGCCGGCCTCGGCCAGGCCACCCGGGACGCCGCGTACGGGGCCGACCCGGCGGTCCTGCTGCGCGCCCTCGCGCCGCGCGACGGCGAGCAGCACGCCCCGCGGGTGCTGCTGGTCGAGGGCGATCCGGACATCGCCGCCGCCATGATCAGCAGCCTGGAGCGGCGCGGCATGCACGTCGAGCACGCGGTGGACGAGAACGACGCGGTGGCCCGGGCCAGCAGCGTGCAGCCCAACCTGGTGGTGATGGACCTGCTGCAGATCCGCCGCCGCCGGGTCGGCCTGCTGGACTGGCTGCGCGCCAACGACCGGCTGCACCGCACCCCGCTGGTGGTCTACACCTCGGTGGACCTCGACCCGCGCGAACTGCCCCGGCTGCGCACCGGCGAGACGGTGCTGTTCCTCGCCGAGCGCTCGACCAGCGAGGACGTCCAGTCCCGGATCGTCGACCTGCTCGGGCGGATCGGCGCGATGGGCGAGGCGGGCGTCGCCGCCGCCGGCTGAAGCACGCCGAACACGTGGAAGGGCCGGCCGCCCCCGTCCGTACGGGGG
>NZ_JBHVET010000771.1:0-3834 GCF_042802135.1 Kitasatospora sp. NPDC057512 | reverse complement strand
CCACCGTGGCGCGGAGAAGCACTCCGCCCACTGAGTCGCGCCGTACGCGGGGGCGGGTGGCCGGAGCGCGGCCGCCCGCCCCCGGCGCGTGATCCCCGACGCATGTCCCTGGCCGTGATCCCTGACGTGCGGTCAGGGACGTTTTCGGGGAATGCTCGGGGCCGCTCCCGGATGTCGCGGCCCGGCGCCGTCCCGAAGACTCTCTCCTGTCCGAGTGCCCGAGCCACCGCCGGCCGGGCGGGCCGCCGACCAGGGCGGTCCGACACCCGCCGGGCGAGCCGCCGTTGGAGAGACTCCCCATGAACACCCCTGCCCGTACCGGTCGTTGGTCCGCCCTCGTGGCGACCGGTGCGCTGCTCGCCGCCGCCACCGTCGGCGTCGCCACGATCGGTGCCGCGACCCCGGCCCTGGCCGCGACCGCCTCCCCGACCGCCTCCCCGGCCGCCTCCCCGACCGCCCTCGACACCACCGCCTCCGCCACGGCCCGACCCGGCCCGCTGGACCGGGAGTCGCTCGCCGAGACCCTCCACTCGCTGCCGGCCGGCGTCACCGGCGCGCTGGTCCGGGTCGGCGGCCGGGACGCCCGGTGGCGCGGCACCTCGGGGGAGGACGTGCCGGCGAACGCCCGGTTCCGGATCGGCAGCGTCACCAAGGTGTTCACCGCGACGGTGCTGCTCCAGCTCGCCGGCGAGGGCCGGGTCGACCTGGACGGCACCGTGCAGCAGTACCTGCCCGGACTGCTGCCGGCGGGCTACCCGCCGGTCACCGTACGGCAGTTGCTCAACCACACCAGCGGCCTGCCCGGGGGCGGCGGGATGACCTCCGGGGACGGCAGCACGGCGTGGTTCGCCGCGCACAAGGCGACCTCCTACAGCCCGCAGCAGGTGGTGGCGGACATGGTCGCCCAGCCGATGGGCTTCGCACCCGGCACCGCCCAGCAGTACAACGGCAACAACTACTTCGTCGCCGCGCTGGTGATCGAGAAGGTCACCGGCGACGACTACGCCGACCAGGTGCGGCGGCGCATCACCGGCCCGCTCGGCCTGCACGCCACCTACGTCCCGGCCGCCGACGACCTGACCATCCGCGGCCCGCACGCCACCGGCTACGTGGACGTCCGGAACGCCGACGGCAGCACCGCCCGGGTGGACGTCACCGAGCAGAGCCCGTACCCGTGGGCCGAGGGCGGCATGATCTCCTCCGCCGCCGACCTGGAGCGCTTCTTCGAGGCGCTCTACCGGGGCCGGCTGCTGCCGCCCGCCCAGCAGGCCGAGGCGTTCGCCGTCCCGGACCTGCCGAACGACCACAACAAGAACTGCGAGATCGGCCCGACCGCCGGGCACGCCTGCTACAGCACGGCCGGCCTGCTGCGCACCGTCCTGCCGAACGGCACCGAGGTCTGGGGCAAGAACGGCTCCCGGCCCGGCTACACCACCGGCGTCTTCGCCACCCGCGACTTCTCCCGCAGCGTGGTCGTCGGGCTCAACCCGACCGGCATCACCGGCGAGGAGTTCCCCACCCTGTGGAAGCTGGTGACCACCGGTTTCGGCTCCGGCCAGGCGTACGGGCAGCACTGAGCCCGCCGGTCCCGGGGGCGGTCGGCCGCCCCCGGGAGTGGCGGTCGGGGCGGCCGAGCCCGGCCGTGAGCACCAATGTCAGTGGTGTGCGCTACGTTCGTCGCGTTCACCAGGGCACACGGCAGGACGACGGGGGCGGGCGCACGATGGCCGACGTGATCACGGAGGAGCCGGTCGAGCTCCAACTGGAGCGGTACCGCACCGAGCTGACCGGCTACTGCTACCGCATGCTCGGCTCGGTCTTCGAGGCCGAGGACGCGGTGCAGGAGACCATGGTCCGCGCCTGGCGCGGGCACCGGGGCTTCGAGGGGCGGGCCGCGCTGCGCTCCTGGCTGTACCGAATAGCCACCAACGTCTGCCTGGACGCGCTGAACGGCCGCAACGGCCGGGCCCGGCCGATGGACCTGGCCGGCCCGGTCACGGTGGCCTCCGCGCACGGCACCCAGCTGCCCGAGGTGACGTGGATCGGTCCGGCGCCGGACGGCCGGGTGCTGCCCGAGACGGGGGATCCGGCCGAGGTGGCCGCCCAGCGCGAGTCGGTGAAGCTGGCCTTCGTCGCCGTGCTCCAGCGGCTCGCGCCCCGGCAGCGGGCGGTGCTGATCCTGCGCGAGGTGCTCGGCTGGAAGGCCGCCGAGGTGGCCGAACTGCTCGGCGTCACGGTGGCCTCGGTCAACAGCGCGCTCCAGCGCGCCCGGGCGGTGCTCGCCGCCGACGCCCCGGCGGCCCGGCCGGCCCCCGCACTGGACGAGGACCACCGCGCGCTGCTGGACCGCTACGTCCGCGCCTTCGAGGCGTACGACATGGACGGCCTCGCCGCGCTGCTGCACGAGGACGTCACGCTCAACATGCCGCCGTTCTCGATGTGGCTGCGCGGGCAGGAGGAGATCCGCGACTGGATGCTGGGCCCCGGGCACGGCTGCCGCGGTTCCCGGCTGCTCCCGGTGACGGCCAACGGCGGCCGGGCCTTCGGCCAGTACCGGCCGAGCCCGGCGGGCGGGTACGAACCGTGGTCGCTGATCACGCTGGAGGTGTCAGGGGGCCGGATCACCGGGGTCACCAACTTCCTGGACACCGAGGCGCTCTTCCCGATCTTCGGCCTCCCGCCCCGGCTGGCGGCCGAGTAGCTCCGCCAGGGCCGCTTCGTCCAGCGGATCGTCGGCCAACGGGTTGCCGTTCAGCGGGTCGTCGGCCAACGGGTTGCCGTCCAGCGGGTTGCTGTTCAGCGGGTCGTCGGCCAGCAGGTCGTCGTTCAGTGGATCGTCGGCCAGCGGATCGACCGCTCCCGGGAGCAGCGCCGCGAGCCCGCTGAACGCGAGCAGTTCCCGCAGCGGGCCGCTCGCGTTCAGCAGCACCACGCCCACCCGGTGCCGGGCGGCGGCCAGCCGGAGCCGGGCGAGGGCGTCGACGAGGGCGAGGTCGGGGGCGGTCAGCGCGCCCAGGTCACAGGTCAGTACGGCGTCGTATGGTGTGGTCCTCATGCGGGTTGGACCGTCGCGGCGCCGCCGACTCATCGGTCCGGGGACGAATCCGCCGCTCGGGTCCGGCGTCCGGTGGCAGAGTGGGACGACCGAACCGCCCTGCCCCAGGAGAAGCACCGTGACGGCTGAGCCCTTGAAGTCCCGCGAGGAATGGCTGGCGTCCCTGCCCCGGATCTACGCGGCGGCGGGCTGCCTGCTGCGGGACGAGTCCGGCCGGATCCTGATCGTGAAGGCCGGGTACCGCGAGCACTGGCAGTTCCCGGGCGGCACGATCGACCTCGGCGAGGGCCCGGTCGAGTGCGCCGTACGGGAGCTGGAGGAGGAGACCGGGATCGTCCGGGAGGCGGGCGAGCTGCTGGCCATCTCCTGGACCCACGCCTCGGCCGAACTCGACCACCCCGCCCAGCACTTCATGTTCGACTTCGGTACCGTCCCGGACGGCACCCCCGTGACCGTCCCGGCCGGCGAGCTGGACGACTACCGCTGGGCCGCCGGCGAGGAGGCGCTGGACCTGCTCGGCCCGGCCCGTTCGGCCCGGCTGCGGGCGGCGCTGGAGGCGTCGACCGACGGCCGGGTCCGTATCGTCACCACCCACGTCTCCGGTTTCTGACCCGACTGCCGATCCCACTGCTGATCCCACTGCCGATCCGACTGCCGATCCGACTACTGATCCGGGTTCCTGTCCGGGTTCCGGGCGGAAGTGCCCTGCGCCGGGCGGGAACTCCGCCCGGCGCAGGGCGCCGGTGGCTCACTGCTGAGGATCGGACTCCGTGCTCCGG
>NZ_JBHVET010000770.1:0-3835 GCF_042802135.1 Kitasatospora sp. NPDC057512 | reverse complement strand
GGCGGGAGCTGGACGCCTTCGTGCTGATGTCCTCCGTCGCCGGGGTCTGGGGCGGCGGCGGCCAGGCCGCGTACGGCGCGGCGAACGCGTTCCTGGACGCGCTGGCCGAGCAGCGCCGGGCGCGCGGTCTGACGGCCACCTCGGTGGCCTGGGGCCCGTGGGCCGGGGAGGGCATGTCGGCGGGTCAGGAGGAGCCGCTGCGGCGGATGGGCCTCGGCGCGCTGGCGCCGGACCTCGCGGTCGCGGCCCTGCGGCAGGCGCTGGACCTGGACGACACGGCCGTGACCGTCACCGAGGTCGACTGGTCGCGCTTCCACCCCGGGTTCACCGCCGTCCGGCCGAGCCCGCTGCTGGGCGCGCTGGCCGAGGTGCGGGAGCTGGAGCGCGCCGAGGAGCGGCCCGCGCCCGGCGACGACGCCGCCTCGGCGCTGCGCTCCGCCCTCGCCGGCCTGCCGGTCGCCGAGCGCTCCCGGTCCCTGGTGGAGCTGGTGAGCGGCCTGGCGGCGGAGGTCCTGGGCCACCCCACGGCCGACGGGATCGAGGTGGTCCGCCCGTTCCAGGAGCAGGGCTTCGACTCGCTGACGGCGGTGGAGCTGCGCGACCGGCTCGCCCGGTCGACGGGGGTGCGGCTGCCGAGCACCCTGCTGTTCGACCACCCGACCCCGGAGGCGGTGGCCGCCCGGCTGCTCGGCGAGCTGCTCGGCGAGGACGGCTCGGCGGCCGCCCCGGCCGCCGGCCCGGTGGACGCCGGGGAGCCGATCGCGATCATCGGGATGAGCTGCCGCTACCCCGGCGGGGTCGGCTCGCCCGAGGACCTGTGGCAGCTGGTCGCCCAGGGCCGGGACGCCGTCGGCGGCTTCCCGCAGGACCGCGGCTGGGACACCGCCGCGCTGTTCAGCGACGACCCCGAGCAGCCCGGCACCTGCTACGCCTCCGAGGGCGGGTTCCTGTACGACGCGGCCGGGTTCGACGCGGCGTTCTTCGGGATCAACCCGCGCGAGGCGCTGGCGACGGACCCGCAGCAGCGGCTGCTGCTGGAGACCTCCTGGGAGGCCTTCGAGCACGCGGGCGTGGACCCGGTGTCGGCGCGGGGCAGCCGGACGGGCGTCTTCACCGGCATCTCGTACCACGACTACGCGGCCCGCTTCACCACCGTCCCGGAGGAGGTGGAGGGCTATCTGGGCAACGGCAGTTCGGCCAGCGTCGCCTCCGGCCGGATCGCGTACACCCTCGGCCTGGAGGGCCCGGCGGTGTCCGTGGACACGGCCTGCTCCTCCTCGCTGGTCGCCCTGCACCTGGCGGGCCAGGCCCTGCGCTCCGGCGAGTGCTCGCTGGCGCTGGCCGGCGGCGTCGCGGTGATGTCGACGCCGGGTTCGTTCATCGAGTTCAGCCGCCAGCGCGGGCTGGCGCCGGACGGGCGCTGCAAGGCGTTCGCCGAGGCGGCGGACGGCACCGGCTGGGGCGAGGGCGCCGGCATGCTGCTGCTGGAGCGGCTCTCCGACGCCCGCCGCAACGGGCACCCGGTGCTCGCCGTGCTGCGCGGCAGCGCCGTCAACCAGGACGGCGCCTCCAACGGGCTCACCGCCCCCAACGGCCCCTCCCAGGAGCGGGTGATCCGCCAGGCCCTCGACCGGGCCGGGCTGGCCGCCACCGAGGTGGACGTGGTGGAGGCGCACGGCACGGGCACGAAGCTGGGCGACCCGATCGAGGCCCAGGCGCTGCTGGCCACCTACGGTCAGGACCGTGAACGGCCGCTGCTGCTGGGCTCGTTGAAGTCCAACATCGGCCACACCCAGGCGGCGGCGGGCGTCGGCGGCGTGATCAAGATGGTCGAGGCGATGCGCCGGGGCACCGTCCCGCGCACCCTGCACGTGGACGCGCCGTCCTCGCAGGTGGACTGGACGGCGGGCGCCGTGGAGCTGCTCACCGAGGAGCGGGAGTGGCCGCAGACCGGGCGTCCGCGCCGGGCCGGGGTCTCCTCCTTCGGCGTCAGCGGCACCAACGCCCACGTCATCCTCGAACACGCCCCCGAGGAGCAGCCCGCCGACGAGGTGCCCGCCGAGCAGGCTCCCGCACCGGGCGCGCTCCCCTTCCTCCTCTCCGCCAAGACCGACCAGGCCCTGCGCGACCAGGCCCGCCGCCTGCGCGACCACCTGGACACCGCCCTCACCGCCGACCCGGCCGACCTCGGCCTCGCCCTGGCCGTCTCCCGCACGCGGTTCGCCCACCGCGCGGCCCTGGTGGCCGCCGACCCGGACGGCCTGCGGGCCGGACTGGAGGCGCTCGCGACCGGCGGACCGGCCCCCGAGCTGGTGCGCGGCACGGTCTCCCCCGGCCGTACGGCCTTCCTGTTCACCGGCCAGGGCGCCCAACGCACCGCCATGGGCGGCGAGTTGTACGCCGCCTACCCCGTGTTCGCGGCGGCGTTCGACGAGGTCTGCGCCGAGCTGGACCGCCACCTGGAGCGGCCGCTGCGCGAGGTGATCGCCGAGGGCGGCGAACTCCTGGACCGTACGGGCTGGACCCAGCCGGCGCTGTTCGCCGTCGAGGTCGCCCTCTACCGCCTGGTCGAATCCTGGGGCGTGCGGCCCGACTTCCTGGCCGGGCACTCCGTCGGCGAGCTGGCCGCCGCCCACGCGGCCGGGGTGCTGTCGCTGGCCGACGCGGCCACGCTGGTCGCCGCCCGCGGCCGGCTGATGGAGCGACTGCCCGCCGGCGGCGCGATGGTGGCCGTGGAGGCCGCCGAGGCCGAGGTGCTGCCGCTGCTCGGCGGCGAGGTGGCCGTGGCCGCCGTCAACGGCCCGCGCGCCACCGTGCTGGCGGGCCCGGAGGAGGCCGTCCTGCGGATCGCCGAGGCGCTCGCCGGGGCCGGGCACCGCACCAGGCGGCTGCGGGTCAGCCACGCCTTCCACTCGCCGCTGATGGACCCGATGCTGGCGGAGTTCCGCGAGGTCGCGGCGGCGCTGACGTACCACGAGCCGCGGATCCCGGTGGTCTCCGGCACCGGCCGCCCGGTGGGCGCCGAGGAGCTGCGCACGGCGGAGTACTGGGTCGGCCAGATCCGTGCCGCCGTCCGCTTCGACGACGTGTTCCGGCGGCTGGCCGCCGACGGGGTGAGCCGGTACCTGGAGCTGGGCCCGGACGGCGTGCTGACCGCGATGGGCCAGGACTGCCTGGCCGGGACGGCGCCCGAGGGCGGCTTCGCCCTGCTGCCCGCGCTGCGCCGGGACCGGCCGGAGGCCGCGGCCCTGGTCCGGGCGGTCGGCGCGCTGCACACGCTCGGCGCGGAGGTGGACTGGCCGGCCTTCTTCACCGCGGCCGGAGCCACCGCCACCCGTCGTGTGGAGCTGCCCACCTACGCCTTCCAGCGCGAGCGGTTCTGGCTGGACGGCCCCGCGCCGGCGGCCGACCCGGTGGACACCGCCTTCTGGGCGGCCGTCGAACAGCAGGACCTGGCCGCCCTCGGCGCGAGCCTGCGGCTGGCCGAGGAGGAGCAGCGCTCGCTGGGCGAGGTCCTGCCCGCGCTGTCCTCCTGGCGCCACCGGAAGCGGGACGGCTCCCGGCTCGACTCCTGGCGCTACCGGGCGGGTTGGCAGCGGCTCCCGGAGCCGGCGGCCGTCCTGCCGCGGGCCGACCGCCCGGCGGGCACCTGGCTGGCCGTGCTGCCGGCCGGGGACGCCCCGGCGGCCGTCGAGGGCGCCCTGGCGGCGCTGGAACGGCACGGCGCGGACCTGCTGCGGGTGGCGGTCGGCCCGGACGGCCTCGACCGCGGCGCCCTGGCGGGCCCGCTCCGGCAGGCCCTGGACGGCACCGCCCCGACCGGGGTGCTCTCGCC
>NZ_JBHVET010000769.1:0-3836 GCF_042802135.1 Kitasatospora sp. NPDC057512 | reverse complement strand
CCGCGGCGGCCCGCACGCACCAGGGCGCCGCCGAGGAGCCGTCCGGTGCCGCCGGCCGTGCCCGGCCGCGCGGCCGCGCGCCGCGCCGGCCCAGCGGGCGCGAGCGGCACGACGAGAAGATCACGGTGTACGTGTCCGCCGAGGAGCTCATGGACCTGGAGCACGCCCGGCTGGTGCTGCGCGGCGAGCACGGCCTGGCCGTGGACCGCGGGCGGATCGTCCGGGAGGCCATCGCGGTCGTCCTGGCGGACCTGGAGCAGCGGGGCGAGGCCTCGATCCTGGTGCGGCGGCTGCGCGGCCGGTAGGCGGCGCGGAAGGGCGGCCGGCGGTTGCGCCGGGCGTCGAGGGGGGCCGCGGGCCCGGCGTGGGGAGGCCGCCGGAGGCCGGGTCGGGCGCCGCAGAGCGCCGCAAGGGCGGCAGGAGGCCCGCGGGACGCGGGCCGGAGGGGCCGGCGAGGTATCGGGCGCCGGAGGGCCGTCTCGGGCGCCGCAGGGGCGTTCCCGGGGCCCGGGGGATCCACCGTGGCCTGTTCGACGGGACGGGTGCGTGCGGAGGGGCTCGTACGGGCCCGTGAGCGCCGGCGGAGCGCCGGGCGGGCGCCGGTCCGGGGCGCGGGTGGCACGGCGTGTCGGTCGGCCCCGGGGCGGGGCCGGAGGCGGGGACGGGTGAAGATGGACCGTCATGCCCAGAACCGCCGGACCAGCCGCCACCGCCACTGCCGACACCGCCACTGCCGCCACTGCCGCCACCGCCGCCACTGCCGCCACCGCCGCCGCGAGCGCGACCGAGAACGAGTCGCGGGGCGGCTTCCGGGTACGGCTGGACAACTTCGAGGGCCCCTTCGACCTGCTGCTCAGCCTGATCGCCAAGCACAGGATGGACGTCACCGAGGTGGCGCTGGCCACCGTGACGGACGAGTTCATGGCGCACATCCGGGCGATGGGCCCGGACTGGGACCTGGACGCGGCGACCGAGTTCCTGGTGGTGGCCGCCACCCTGCTCGACCTCAAGGCCGCCCGGCTGCTGCCGGTGGCGGAGGTCGAGGACGAGGCCGACCTGGCCCTGCTGGAGGCCCGTGACCTGCTGTTCGCGCGGCTGCTCCAGTACCGGGCGTACAAGCGGGCGGCGGCGCTGTTCGGCGAGCGCTGGGCGACCGAGCTGCTGCGCCGGCCCCGGACCGCCGCCCTGGAGCCCCGGCACGCGGAGCTGCTGCCGGAGGTCGTCCTCGGCGTCGGGCCGCAGCGGCTCGCCGAGCTGGCGGCCAGGGCGATGGAGCCCAGGCCCGCGCCGGTCGTGTACGTGGACCACATCCACACCCCGCCGGTGAGCGTGCGGGAGCAGGCCTCCCTGGTGGTGGGGCTGCTCACCGAGCTGGGCGAGGCCTCGTTCCAGCGGCTGGTCGAGGACGCGCCGGACGACCTGGTGGTGGTCGCCCGCTTCCTGGCGCTGCTGGAGCTGTACCGGGAGCGGGTGCTCGCCTTCGAGCAGCCGGAGGCGCTCGGCGAGCTGCTGGTGCGCTGGGTGGCCGAGGAGGGGCGGAGCGCGGTCGAGGTGACGGACGAGTTCGACCGGCCGGCCGGCGAGGCCGGTGGAGACGGCGGGGTCGAGGAGGGTCGGCGGCGATGAGCGGACGGGACGGGGGCGGGCGGCCGGTGCGGCGCCCGCTGGGGATGCCGGGGCGGCCGAGGGCCGAGGAGTGGCTGGAGCCGGCCTTCGAGCTGCTGCCGGACCCGGTGGAGCCGGCCGGTGCGGTGTCGCCGGCCGGTGCGGTGGAGGAGGCGCGCGTCGTGCACCAGAAGTCGGCCCCGCCGACTTCCGGTGCCGAGGGGCCCGCCGACGCCGGGCTGCGGGCCGAGCTGGAGGCCGTGCTGATGGTCGTCGACGAGCCGGTGGCGGAGGAGCGGCTGGCCGGCGTGCTGGAGCGGCCCCGGGCCGAGGTGGCGGCCGCGCTGCGCGAGCTGTCCGCCGAATACGCGGCGCAGGGCCGCGGTTTCGACCTGCGGCTGGTCGCGGGCGGCTGGCGGTTCTACAGCCGGGACACCTGTTCCGCGGCCGTCGACCGCTTCCTCCTGGACGGCCGGCAGGCCCGGCTCAGCCAGGCCGCACTGGAGACCCTGGCGGTGGTCGCCTACCGGCAGCCGGTGTCCAGATCCCGGGTTTCCGCCGTCCGTGGTGTGAACTGTGACGGCGTGATGCGTACCCTGGTACAGCGAGGACTGGTGGAAGAGGCCGGATCCGAGCCCGAAACAGGTGCGATCCTGTATCGGACGACGAACTACTTCCTGGAACGGATGGGGCTCCGCGGCCTGGACGAGCTGCCGGAGCTCGCTCCCTTCCTGCCCGAGGTCGACGACGTGGAAGCGGAGTCCCTGGAGGGCACGATGATCGCGGAGGCGGTCGCCGCCGCTGCCGCGCAGGCCGCGGACGGCAGTGGCGAGGCCGGTCGGGCCGGGCCCGATCGGTAGGGGGCGGTGAGGTCGGCCGAAACGACCGCACATCCCAGACGGAACGACGTACGGACACTTTGATGCGTAGCAGTGGCAACGGCAGGAACAGCAGCGGCGGCGGGAGCGGTCGCGGCGGACAGGGCGGGGGCCGGGGCGGCGGCTCCTACGGCGGCGGCAGCGGCGGCAGCCGCGGCGGCTCGGGCTCGCGCGGGGGTTCGTACGGCGGCAGCGGTGGCGGCTCCTACGGTGGCCGCGGCGGCTCGGGCTCGGGTTCGAGCGCGGGTTCGCGCGGCGGCTCGTACGGCCGTGACGACCGGCGCGACGACCGTCGCCGGGACGACCGCCGGGACGACCGCCGCTACCCGGACCGCCCGCTGCGGCCCGAGGAGCGCCGGTACGACCGCCCCGAGTACGGTGGCGGCCCCAACGCCACCCCGGCCCGCGGCGGCTATGCCGGCCGGCGCCCCAGCCCGGCCCCGCGCCCGCGCCGTGAGGGCCAGGGTGCCCCGGGCGACCCGCGCCGCCAGCCGCAGCGCTCCCGCGAGCTCCAGGCCAAGATCGAGGACGCCGTCCTCGCCCGGCACGACAAGCCGGCCGTCAAGCTGCCCAAGACCTTCGGCGAGCCCGAGGGCGAGCGCCTCCAGAAGGTGCTGGCCCGGGCCGGCATCGGCAGCCGCCGCGCCTGCGAGGAGCTGATCGAGCAGGGCCGGGTCGAGGTCAACGGCAAGCGCGTCACCGAGCAGGGCAAGCGGGTCGACCCGCAGAAGGACGAGATCAAGGTGGACGGCCTGACCGTCGCCACCCAGTCCTACCTGTTCTTCGCGCTGAACAAGCCGGCCGGCGTGGTCTCCACCATGGAGGACCCGGACGGCCGCCAGTGCCTGGGCGACTACGTGACCAACCGGGAGACCCGGCTGTTCCACGTCGGCCGCCTGGACACCGAGACCGAGGGCATCATCCTGCTCACCAACCACGGCGAGCTGGCCCACCGCCTCACCCACCCGCGCTACGGCGTGACCAAGACCTACCTGGCCGCGATCCAGGGCCCGATCCCGCGCGACCTGGGCAAGCAGCTGGCCCAGGGCGTGGAGCTGGAGGACGGCTACGCGCGCGCCGACAGCTTCAAGGTCATCTCCAACGTCGGCAAGAACTACCTGGTCGAGGTGACCCTGCACGAGGGCCGCAAGCACATCGTCCGCCGGATGCTGTCCGAGGTCGGCTTCCCGGTCGAGAAGCTGGTGCGCACCCACTTCGGCCCGATCGCCCTGGGCGACCAGAAGTCGGGCTGGCTGCGCCGCCTGACCAACCCGGAGGTCGGCCAGCTGATGCGCGAGGTCGGCCTGTAGGCCCGTCCGCTCCGCCGGAGCCCCCGGTCGCACGCGCTGCGGC
>NZ_JBHVET010000768.1:0-3840 GCF_042802135.1 Kitasatospora sp. NPDC057512 | reverse complement strand
GGCCGGTGGACCGGCGCGCCGAGGTGGCCGCCGCCCTGGCGGAGCGGGCGCGCTCGGCCCCGCCCTGGGCCGGGCTGCCGGTGGCCGAGGCGGGCTACCGCAACCTGGTGCTCGGCGCCGCCGGCGGACCGGAGCGGCTGACCGCCGCCGCCGACCTGGCGGTGCGGATCGCCGGGTACGACGAGTACCCGGTGGTGTACCCGCGCCGGATCGCTCTGGTACGGGCCGGGGACGGCTGGCGGGTCGAGCGCGAGGAGAGCGCGGGCGGGCCGCCCGCGCCGTGGGACTTCGGGCCGCTCCGGTCGGCGCCGGGCGCGCACTGCCTGGTGGTCGGGCCGGCCGCCGGCCCCGACCAGGCCGAGCTGGTCGCGGTGGGGGACCGGGCGGTGCCCGCCGTCACCGAGGTCTGGGGCGGCGCCTGGCCGGAGCGGCTGCTGCTGGAGCGGCCGGCCACCGAGGAGCAGTTCGCCCGGCTGCTGGAGGGCGACCCGGACGGCTGGACGGGCATGGCGGCGGTCACCGTGGCCGCCCCCGGCGCGCCCTGGCACGCCCCGGCGGACCGGGTGCTGGTCAACCCGGAGGCGTACGGGCGGCTCAGCGGCTTCGGCCGCCAGGTGGTGGTCACCCACGAGGCCACCCACGTCGCGACCAGGGCCGACACCCGGGCCTGGACCCCGCTCTGGCTCTCCGAGGGCGTCGCCGACTGGACGGCGTACCGCGGCTCGGGCCGCGGCCCGCAGCAGATCGCGCCCGAGCTGGCCCGGGACGTGGCCGCCGGGAAGCCGCCCGTCGCGCTGCCCGTCGACCGGGACTTCGCCGCCGGGGCCACCGGCATCGCCCAGGCCTACGAGCAGTCCTGGCTGGCCTGCGAGCTGATCGCCCGCACCCACGGGCCGCAGCGGCTGGTCGCCTTCTACCGGGCGGTCGGCGCGGCCGACGGGCAGGGCGAGGACCGGGAGCGCCGCACCGACCGGCTGATGCGCCGCGAGCTGGGCGTCGGCCTGGCGGAGTTCACCCGGCTCTGGCTGGAGCAGGTGGCGGCGCTGAAGGGCTGATCAGCCGGGGAGGGCAGGTCAGCGGCGCTGCTCGGCCGGGGTGCCCGGGTGGTCGATGCCGTCCAGCAGGTCCTGCTCGTAGGCGATGCCCGGGCGCACCGGGTAGCCGGCGGACGGCAGCGCGGCGGGCTCGCGGTCCAGCACCACGGTCGGCGGCAGCGGCGCCTCGCCGCGGGTGGAGCGCCAGAGCCGCACGCAGGAGAGCACGGCCGCGGCCAGCAGCAGCAGGTTGCGCGCGGCCAGGACGGCGACCGCCGCCGGCTCGCTGGCCAGGACCTGGGTGAACATGGTCGGGAACTCGACCAGGGTCAGCGGGCAGGCGAGCAGGATCAGCACCGCCACCGGCCGCTGGCTGCTGTTGCGCACGGTCAGGCAGACGGCCGCGACGCCGATCAGCCAGACCAGGTACTGCGGGCTGATCACCCGGCTGGTCACCACGAAGATCAGCAGCGCGCACAGCGCGGCGTCGTACATGGTGGCCGCGCTGCGGCGCTTGGAGGTGTAGCGCCACAGCAGCAGCCAGGCGAAGCCCAGCAGGGTGCCGGCCAGCATGACCTTGCTGATCACGTCGACCCACGGCCCGAGCATCTCGGGGGAGCCGTAGTTCATGGTGACCTTGCCGTCCCAGGCGTCGGCGATCCGGGCGAAGTGCAGCGGCAGCGCGCCGAGCGACTCCACCTCGATGCCGCGGTCCTTCTGGAAGGCCAGGAACTCGAAGGCGCCGTTCATCCCGGCCGTCAGCAGGAAGCCGATCGACACGGCGGTGGCCCCCGCCAGCGTCCAGGAGCGGCGGGTGCGGCGGCCCGAGGGGGTGCCGATCAGGCCGATCAGCGGCCAGATCTTGACGATGCCGCCCAGGCCCAGCAGCAGCCCGCCGACCGCCGGGCGGCGGATCAGCGCCAGCAGGCCGGCCAGGGCGACCGCGGTGACGATGACGTCGAAGCGGTTGTAGATCATCGGGCCGAGCAGCGGGACGCCCACCACCCACATCCAGGCGCCGGTCAGCGCCCGGCCCCGGCGCAGGCCGGTGCGCACCAGCAGCGCGGCCGCGGCGGCGTCGGCGATCCCGCAGATCACCCAGAACGAGACCAGGTACGACCAGGGCAGCAGGCCCGGCAGCAGGATCACCAGGGCGGCGCCCGGCGGGTACTGCCAGGTCACGTCGTCGAACGGGAAGGTGCCGGTCTGGAGCACGCCGTACCAGGCGTGGTAGATCATCCAGACGTCCGCCGTGACGTCGCCACCGGGCGCCTTCAGCACACCCGTCGCCAGCAGCACCAGCAGGGCGCGGGTGGCGACCCAGGTGGCGCCGAGCGCGGCGAGCGCCCCGAGCGGGCGGCCGAGGCGGCCGCGCGAAGAACCGGGCTCGGTGGCCGGGGCCAATTCCACTGCGCTCCCTCGTTCGTCTCGGACGTCCCCACCGGAGGCGTCGTACCGACGGACGCCCGGGCCGCGTGCTGGACGACGGCCTAGGTACTAGGACTGACCCGGGGGTCAAACGGTTGCCGTGCGCGGTTCCGTTCCCGGTGGGTCATGGTGTTGACCTATCGTACGGATCACCCAGCGGTACACCGCGCACCCCCCGACCGAGCGAGCCGTGGCCTGATGCACAGAACCTTGATCGTCACCAACGACTTCCCGCCCCGCCCCGGTGGCATCCAGGCCTTCGTGCACAACATGGCCGTGCGTCAGCCCGCAGGCAGTGTCGTGGTCTACGCCTCGACCTGGCGGGACGGCAGCGAGGTGGCCCGTTTCGACGCCGAGCAGCCGTTCCCGGTGATCCGGGACCGGACGAAGGTGATGGTTCCCACACCGCGGGTCACCCGGCGGGCCGCCGAGATCCTGCGCGCGGAGAAGTGCGACTCGGTCTGGTTCGGCGCCGCCGCCCCGCTCGGGCTGATGGCGCCCGCGCTGCGCCGGGCCGGGGCCGGGCGGCTGCTCGGCATGACCCACGGGCACGAGGCCGCCTGGGCCCAGCTGCCGGTCTCCCGGCAGCTGCTGCGCCGGATCGGCGCGGGCACCGACGTGCTGACCTACCTGGGCGAGTACACCCGCTCCCGGATCGCCGCCGCGGTCGGGCCGCAGGCCGCGGCCCGGATGGTCCAGCTGCCGCCGGGCGTGGACGAGACGACCTTCCACCCGGGCTCCGGGGGCGCCGAGGTGCGCCGCCGGCTCGGGCTGGCGGACCGGCCGGTGGTGGTCTGCGTCTCCCGGCTGGTGCCCCGCAAGGGCCAGGACACCCTGATCGAGGCGATGCCGCAGATCCTCGCCGACGTGCCGGACGCGGTGCTGCTGATCGTCGGCGGCGGCCCGTACCGGGCGGACCTGGAGAAGCTCGCGGACGCCACCGGCGTACGGGACTCGGTGCGGTTCACCGGCTCGGTGCCGTGGGAGGAGCTGCCCGCCCACTACGGGGCCGGGGACGTCTTCGCGATGCCGTGCCGCACCCGGCGCGGGGGGCTGGACGTCGAGGGCCTGGGCATCGTCTACCTGGAGGCCTCGGCGACCGGCCTGCCGGTGGTCGCGGGGGACTCCGGCGGCGCGCCGGACGCGGTGCTGGAGGGCGAGACCGGGTACGTGGTGCCCGGGGGCTCGGCCCCGGCGGCGGCCGAGCGGATCGTACGGCTGCTGCGCGACGAGGAGCTGCGGCGGCGGATGGGCGAGGCCGGACGGCGCTGGGTGGAGCGCTCCTGGCGCTGGGACCTGCTGGCCGGGCGGCTGACCTCGCTGCTGGCCGGCTGACGCGGGTACGCCGAAGGGCCCCGGGGAGTCCCGGGGCCCTTCC
>NZ_JBHVET010000767.1:0-3850 GCF_042802135.1 Kitasatospora sp. NPDC057512 | reverse complement strand
GCACGAAGGAGTCGTCGGCCGGGCCTTCGGCCGGCAGCTCGCCGAGCACCTGCCACCCGGCCAGCGCCGCCAGCGCCATGGCGAGGTCGGCCGGTTCGGCGGTGAGTTCGGGGGCGGCGGCGTCCATCGCGTCGAGCAGTCGCCGGTAGCCGAGCTCCTCCGGGGCGTCGACCAACAGCGCGAGCGCGAGGGCGAGTTGGGCGTACCCGGCCGGAGTGAACGGAGCGCCGGTGGCGGGGTGTTCGAGGCGGCGCGCGGCACCGGGGCCCAGGCCGGCCTTGCAGAGCCGGGCGTGCCAGGGGCCGACCACGAGGCGGTAGCCGAGCAGGGTGTCGAAGCGCTCGGCGAGCCAGTCCCGGTGACGGCGGATCAGCGGGAAGCCGTCGGCGTGCGGGCCGGAGGCGGTGACCAGCGGGTGGGCGAGCAACAGCCGCGCGGCGATCCGGCGTTCGGCCACCGGGAGCTCCTCGCCGGAACGGCCCTGCGCGACGACGGTGGGCGGTGCCACCCGCGTGCGTTCGGGCCTGCGGTGCCGGCCCGGCCGACCCGTCTTGGCACCCGACCGGACGACGGGCAGGGCGGCGTCGTCGCGCCGGGCGCGGCGCAGCCCGCCCTCGGTGCGGTCCTCGCGGGGGCGTACGGGCGTGGCGGAGTGCGCGGTGGGGCCGTGCCACCAGCTGACGCCGGGATCGGCGGCGGGCTCGGCGGCGGTGCCGAGGTGGCGGGCGGGGTAGAGGCCGAAGGAGGCGGTGCAGAGGTCGTCGGCGGTGCCGGGGGTGGCGGCGGCGAACCAGTGGGCCAGGCGCAGCAGCCCCGGGTCGGGCGAGAGCGTCACGTCGACGGCCGCGGGCTCCGACGCCTGCGGGCCGTCAGCACCGCTCCCCTCGGCCGCCCCCGGCGCCCTGTCAGCCGGACCGGAGGCGCGGCCGGCCGCGGACCCGGAGGCACCACCGGCGTCGGGACCAGCCTCGGGACCGGCTTCGCGTACGGCGAGGACGGCGGCGGCGGTTCCCCGCCCTGCCCCGCCCGTGCGTCCGTCCGGCCTGCCGGCGGCCACCCGGGTGGCGCCGACCGCGTAGTCCTGCTGATCCATGTCGGGGTCCAGACTAGACGGTGCTCGGGCCACCCGACCGCAGCAACCGCCCTCCTGAGGAACTCTCCGCAAGAGCCCTCGAAGCGGCCGCCCGCGCTCCGCTCACCGGCCGCGCCGTCATCCGCCGCACCCCATCGGGGTTACGCACCGGTAACCGGCCCTTCCACCGCCGGTCCGGCTCCTCTAGGGTCGGTCCGAAGCAGCGGATCACCGAGAGGCGCACGCATGACCGTCCGTACCACCACCCGCGTCGGCCTCGGGGCGCGCCTGCGCTCGGCCACCGGCCTGCTGGGCGGCTTCGCGGCCACCTCGGCGGCGCACCTGGGCGCGATCGCCTCCGGCGCCTCGGTGCTCCAGAACGCCACCAAGCCGGCCCTGATGCCGCTGCTCGCCGCGCACAGCGTGGCGGCGGCCGCGAAGGCCGGGCGGGAGGCGCCGAAGCTGCTGGCGCCGGCGCTGCTGCTGAGCGCGGGCGGGGACGTGCTGCTCCAGCTGAAGAACGACCCCGCGTTCCTCGCGGGCATGGGATCGTTCGCGGCGGCGCACGTCTGCTACGTGACGATGTTCGTCCGGCGCGGCGCGCTCACCGACCGCCGCCGGGCCCTGGTGGTCGCGGCCGCGTACGCGACGGCCTGGGTGGCCCTGGTCGGGCAGCTCTGGCCGGACCTCGGGGACCTGCGCGTGCCGGTGGCCGGCTACAGCCTGCTGCTCGCGTCGACGGCCGTCACCTCGGCCGGGCTGGGCTGGCGGACCGGGCTGGGCGGGGCGCTGTTCCTGCTCTCCGACACGCTGATCGCCACCCAGCTGGCGAAGTGGCGGGAGCTGCCGGGCCATCAGTTCTGGATCATGGCGACCTATGTGCTGGCCCAGTACCTGCTGGCCGACGGCACCCTCCGGCACCAGGACCGGCTCCACCGCGAGGGCGCCGAACCGCGGACCGCCTGACGCACCGGCGCACCGGCACACCAGCCCGACAGGGCGTCCCGACACGCCGCCGCGCCGCCGGTCCCGTCGGGATCCAGCGGCGCGGCACAGGGGCGCGCGGGGGCGAGGCCTTCAGGCACCGCGCCTCCGCAGCAGCCAGAAGCCGCCGACACCGCCCGCGACCAGCGCGAGGCCGCCGGCCAGCTCCCCCGGGTTCGCCGCGACCGAGCCACCGAGGCCGGTCTGCACGGCGCCGTGCGGGGCGACCTGCTGGTTGCCCGCGCCGGACTGCCCGAGCGATCCGGCCCACTCCCCCGCGGCCTCGCCCCACTCGCCGAGGCTCGGGTTCTTCTGGGGACTCCTGTCGCCGCTCTTGTCACCGCCCTTGTCGGGCACGGCCACGGTGGCGACCGTCACGCTGGTGGCGAAGGCCCCGCCGTCCGGGCAGGTGCCGTCGACCTTGCTGTCCCCGGCGTGCTGGCCGGCCAGCCGGGCGGAGCCGCTGTGCCTGCCGTCGGGGCCCAGGGTGAGGGTCGCCGGGCCTCCCTCGAAGGCGGCGGAGCGGGCGGTGATGGTCTTGGCGTCGGGTTTGTCCGACTTCTCGCAGGCGACCGTGACCGTCACGGTCTGGCCCGGTGCGGCCTGGGACGGGCTGACCGACGCGGCACCGTCCCTGGCGGATGCGAGGGGGGCCGTCAGGCCGGTCAGCGCCGTCGCGCCGATCAGGGCGGCGGCGGCCGTACGCATGGGGCGCATACCGGAACCTCCGGGATTCTCGGGCGCAGCCGGGGACTCCCATGTCCACTGGTCGAGCAGCTGCACCCGGTCATTCACCGACGGTAGGGACGCGCCCCGTGCTCGGCCAGCGCTCACGACCGTTCGGGTTACGACCCGTGACCCGTCGTGACGTCCGCGGCGGGGGTCATGCCGTGGCGCTCACATGGAGTGGCGCCCTCCCGGTGCGGCTCAGAGGTCGAGGTCCACCACGACCGGCGCGTGGTCCGAGGTGCCCTTGCCCTTGCGGGCCTCGCGGTCCACGTAGCTGTCGGTGACGGCTTCGACGAAGGGCTTGTTGGCGTAGGTGAGGTCGATCCGCATGCCCCGGTTCTTGGGGAAGGCCAGCTGGCGGTAGTCCCAGTAGGTGTAGGGGTGGTCGTACTTGAGCGGGCGGGGCAGCACGTCCTGGAGGCCGATCCCGCCGAGGGCGGTCAGCGCGGCGCGCTCGACCGGGGTGACGTGGGTGAGGCCCTCGAAGGCGGCGGCGTCGAAGACGTCGTCGTCGGTCGGGGCGATGTTGAAGTCCCCGAGGACGGCGAACGGGCGGGGGCCGGCGGCGTCCTCGGTGGCGGCCTTGCGCAGCGCCTCCAGCCACTCCAGCTTGTACTGGTAGTGCGCGTGGCCGACCTCGCGGCCGTTCGGCACGTAGACCGACCAGACCCGGACCGGGCCGCAGGTGGCGGCGATGGCGCGCGGCTCGACCTCGGGCAGCAGGGCGCCGTCGGGGAGGTAGCCGGGCTGGTCGGGGAGGCCGCGCACGACGTCGTCCAGGCCGATCCGGGAGACGATCGCGACGCCGTTCCAGCGGCCGCTGCCGTGCGCGGCCGTCTCGTAGCCGAGCTCGCGGACGGCCTCGTACGGGAAGGCGTCGGCCGCGCACTTGAGCTCCTGGAGGCAGAGCACGTCGGGCTTGGCGCTCTCCAGCCACTCCAGGAGCTTGGGCAGCCGCGCGGTGACGGAGTTGATGTTCCAGGTGGCGATGCGGACGGTCACGGCGGGCGGCCTTCCCGGTGGTTCGGTGCGGACGGGCATGCAGTCGGGCATACGGACGGGGTG
>NZ_JBHVET010000766.1:0-3851 GCF_042802135.1 Kitasatospora sp. NPDC057512 | reverse complement strand
GGGAACGGTCGTTCCCCGGGGGCCGTACGGGCAGGGCGTCAGTGCCCGCGCGCGATCCACTCCGGCAGGGCCGGGGCCTCGGCGCCGATGGTGGTCGGGTCACCGTGGCCGGTGCGCACCACGGTCTCGGCCGGGAGCGTCAGCAGCCGCTCGCGGATCGAGTCGACGATCGTCGGAAAGTGCGAGAACGACCGGCCGGTGGCACCGGGGCCGCCCTGGAACAGGGTGTCGCCGGTGAAGACGGTGCCCAGCGCGGGCGCGTACAGGCAGACCGCGCCCGGCGCGTGGCCCGGGGTGTGCAGCACCGTCAGCTCGGTGCCCGCCACCTCGATCCGCTGTCCGTCGGCCAGTTCGCCGTCCGGCAGCCGCTCGGGGTGGGTGAGCTTCCACAGCGGCAGGTCGTCCGGGTGCAGCAGGATCGGCGCACCGGTGCGGGCGGCGAGGGCCGGGGCCGCGTCGATGTGGTCGTTGTGCGCGTGGGTGGAGACGATCGCCAGCAGCCGGCGCCCGCCGAGCGCGGCCTCGATGGCCTCGGCGTCGTGCGCGGCGTCGATCACCACCGCCTCCTCGTCGTTCCCGACGATCCAGACGTTGTTCTCCACCTCCCAGCTGCCGCCGTCGAGTTCGAAGGTCCCGGCGGTCACCAGCCGGTCGATCCGGGCGGTCACAGGATCACCACCGAGCGGAGGACGTCGCCCTGGTGCATGCGCTCGAAGGCCTGCTCCACGGCGTCCAGCCCGATGGTCTCGGTGACGAAGGCGCCGAGGTCCAGGCGGCCCTGGAGGTAGAGGTCGACGAGCATCGGGAAGTCCCGCGAGGGCAGGCAGTCGCCGTACCAGGAGGACTTCAGCGCGCCGCCGCGGCCGAAGACGTCGAGCAGCGGAAGCTCCAGCGTCATCTCCGGGGTCGGCACGCCGACCAGGACGACGGTGCCGGCCAGGTCGCGGGCGTAGAAGGCCTGCTTGTACGTCTCCGGGCGGCCGACCGCCTCGACCACCACGTCCGCGCCGTTGCCGCCGGTCAGCTCGCGGATCGCCTCGACCGCGTCGGTGGTACGGGAGTTGACGGTGTGGGTGGCGCCCAGCCTGCGGGCGGTCTCCAGCTTGCGGTCGTCGATGTCGACGGCGATGATCTTCGCCGCGCCCGCCAGCCGGGAGCCCATCACGGCCGCCCCGCCGACGCCGCCGCAGCCGATGACCGCGACCGAGTCGCCCCGGCCGACGTTGCCGGTGTTGATCGCGGCGCCGAGGCCCGCCATCACGCCGCAGCCCAGCAGGCCCGCGACGGCCGGCTCGGCCGCCGGGTCCACCTTGGTGCACTGGCCGGCCGCGACCAGGGTCTTCTCGGCGAACGCGCCGATGCCCAGCGCCGGGGACAGCTCGGTGCCGTCCAGCAGCGTCATCCGCTGCTTGGCGTTGTGGGTGTTGAAGCAGTACTGCGGGCGGCCCCGCTTGCACGCGCGACACTGGCCGCACACCGCGCGCCAGTTGAGGACCACGAAGTCACCGGGCTCGACCTCGGTGACGCCCTCGCCCACCGACTCCACGATGCCCGCGGCCTCGTGGCCGAGCAGGAACGGGAACTCGTCGTTGATGCCGCCCTCCCGGTAGTGGAGGTCGGTGTGGCAGACGCCGCACGCCTGGATCCGGACCACCGCCTCACCCGGGCCAGGGTCCGGCACCACGATCGTGGCCACCTCCACGGGCGCGCCCTTGGCGCGCGCGATGACTGCCTTGACCTGCTGGGGCATCCGATTCCACCTCCGTCTGCCGGTGCGGCTCTGCACCGGTCTGACCTGCGACAAACGACTGCACGACGAACTGCCCACGAAGCGTATCGCCCACCCCGTCGACCACCGGCGGAGCGCCCGGGGCGATCCTCCGCCGCACGGTGTGCTAGGGCCTGTCCGCCGCCGTCGCGGCGGCTCGCGACCGCTCAGGTGGCACGTGCCGGCCGGGTATCCGCCGGGGGTCCGGCGACAGTCCGGCGCGGGCGTGGCGGCAGGGGCGCACAGGTGGCACCGAGCGCCTGCCGGTGCGCCTCGAAGTGCCCGGAAAGCACCGGCGTTGGCTGGAAGTGCCGCAGACGGGCGCCCCGCCAGCCACGTACGGTCGTAGCTGAGACGGTCCACGCGACCACGCTCAGCACACCCGCCCCACCCGTCGGCGCGTGACCCTGCGCCGGCCGCGCCGGATGCGTACCGACCGTGCGCCCCCGCACATTTCGCGCCAGACCCCCGCACATCCCCCCTGAGGAGCCCGACCGAACCCCGGCCCGTGTCGAGCCGCCAGCCGGCCGCACCACCCGTCCCCCGCACCATCCCCGGATTCACCCCCCGTCGGGTCGCGCCCCGCGGCCCACCGTCCTGGAGTCTGGAGTACGGATGTCCACCGAGAACAGTGCGACCAGCGCCGGCACCGCCCCGCTCCCCCCGCTGCACTGCATGCGCCGGCTCGAACCCGGCCCGCCCCGCCTCGCCTCGCTGCCCACCGGCACGCCGGTCTGGCTGGTCAGCCGGCACGCCGACGTGCGCCAGGTGCTGACCGACCCGCGGCTGGGCCGCGCCCCGCTCTACGCGCCGGACGCCCCGCGGGTCACGGTCACGCCCAACATCCTGGACGACCCCCAGAGCATGCTGAACATCGACGGCACCGAGCACCAGCGGCTGCGCCGCACCGTGCAGCGGGCCTTCACCCCGCGCGCGATCGAGCGCTGGCGGCCCTGGGTGGCCTCGGCCGTCGAGTCGCTGATCGACGAGCTGATCGACCACGGCTCCCCCGCCGACATCATCGCGGGCTACTCCCGCCCGCTGCCGGTCGCGGTGATCAGCCGGCTGATGAACCTGGACAACCTGGACAGCAAGCGGCTCGCGCACTGGAGCGACCACGCGCTCTCCACCACCGCGTACTCCGCCGAGGCGATCGTCACCGCGATGACCGAGTTCGCCGCCTTCGGCTCCGAGGTGATCGCCCAGCGCCGGGCCGCCCCCGGCGAGGACCTGGTCAGCGGCCTGCTCGCGGCCGCCGCCGAGGACGGCTCGATCACCGAGGGCCAGCTGGTCGCGCTGGTCATCGGCCTGGTCGTGGCCGGCCACGAGACCACCATGACCAGCCTCGGCAACGCCCTGGTCTACCTGCTCCAGGACGACCGCGAGGCCTGGCAGCGGCTCGCCTCCGACGAGGCCAGCGCCGCCGCCGCGACCGAGCAGCTGCTGCGCGCCGTCCCGCTCGGCGACGCCCAGGAGCACATGCCCGGGCTGATCCGCCGCACCGTCGAGGACGTCGAGATCGGCGGCGTGGTCATCCCGGCCGGCAGCGTGGTCGCCGCCGACGCGGCCGCCGCCAACCACGACCCGGAGTTCTTCACCGGGGACCTGCGCACCGAGCTGTTCTCCCCGCTGGCCGCCCCCACCCTCACCTTCGGCGCCGGCCCGCACCACTGCCTGGGCGCCTGGCTGGCCCGGATGGAGCTGGAGCTGGCCCTGCACCGGCTGGCCCGCCGGCTGCCCGCGCTGCGGCTGGCCGACCCGGTCGAGCGGATCGACTGGCGGCGCGGCCTGCTCACCCGCAGCCCGAACGCCCTGCGGGTGGTCTGGTGACGGGCCGCGCGGACACCGATCCGGTGGTCGTCCGGGTCGACCGGGACCGCTGCATCGGCTCCGGGATGTGCGCCCTCAGCGCCCCCGACTCGCTGGCCCTCGGCGCCGACGGACTGGCCGCGCCGCTGGCCGGGTACGCGGACGGCGGCGCGGAGTTGACGGACGGGCTGAGCGAGGCCGTGGACTACTGCCCGGTCGAGGCGCTCAGCCTCCACTCGGCCCGCGGCGGCTACCGGATCGCCCCGGCGGAGTG
>NZ_JBHVET010000765.1:0-3880 GCF_042802135.1 Kitasatospora sp. NPDC057512 | reverse complement strand
CTGTGGTTCCTCGACCAGCTCGAAGGCGCCTCCGCCACGTACAACAGTCCGTTCGCGTTCCGCCTGCACGGCGCGGTGGACGTCGAGGCGCTACGAGCGGCGATCGGTGACGTGGTCGGCCGCCACGAGGCCCTGCGGACGATCTACCCCGCGATCGACGGCCAACCCCGCCAGCTGGTGCTGCCCGCCCAGAACGTCCAGGTGCCCTTCAGGATCGAGCCGTGCACCGCCGACGAGGCCGCAGCGCGGATCGAAGCCGAGGCCTTCGCCACCTTCGACCTCTCCGCCGAACTGCCGCTGCGGGTAGCGCTGTTCACCCTCGGCGCGACCGAGTCCGTCCTGGTCCTGACCCTGCACCATATCGCCAGTGACGGCTGGTCCTCCGGTCCGCTCTGGTCGGGTATCGCCTCGGCCTACCGGGCCCGGCTGGCCGGTCTCGTCCCGGAGTGGGAGCCGCTGGCCGTCCAGTACGCGGACTACACGCTCTGGCAGCACAACCAGCTCGGCGACACCATGGACCAGCAACTCGCCTACTGGTCCGAGGCTCTGCGGAACTCGCCGCAGGAGGTCGCTCTCCCCTTTGATCGGCCCCGCCCCGCCACCGCCTCGCACGAGGGCGACCTGCTGCAGTTCCACGTCGACCCCGACCTGCACGCCGAGCTGGACGCCTTGGCACGCCGACACGGCGTGACGCTTTTCATGGTCCTGCACGCGGCCCTGGCGGCTCTGCTGTCCCGCCTGGGCGCCGGCACGGACCTCCCGATCGGTACGGTCGTCGCCGGACGCTCGGACCAGGCGCTGGACGAGCTGGTCGGGTTCTTCGTCAACACCCTGGTCCTGCGGACCGACCTCTCGGACGCCCCCACCTTCGGTGAGCTGCTGGGGCGGGTCCGGGACACCGACCTGGCGGCGTTCACCCACCAGGACCTGCCGTTCGAGCGGCTCGTCGAGGAGCTGAACCCCGTTCGCTCCAGCTCCGTGCATCCGCTGTTCCAGGTGATGCTGGTCCTGCAGAACAACGACGAGGGCACGCTCGAACTCCCGGGCCTGACCGCCCGGCCCGAGTCCTTCGGGATGCCGCCCGTCAAGTTCGACCTCAACCTCACCTGCGTCGAGAGCCGCGACGCCGCCGGCGCCCCCTCCGGCATCCTCGCCGTTCTCCACTACGCCACCGACCTGTTCGACCGCGCCACCATGACCCTGCTGGCGGACCGCCTGCTCCGCCTGCTGACCGCCGTGGTCGCGGACCCGGACCAGTCGATCGAGGCGGTCGACATCCTGACCCCGGACGAGCGCCGGCAGATCCTCGTCGAGTGGAACGACACCGCGCGCGTCCCGGCGGACGCCGGGCTGGTTCCGGAGGTCTTCGAGGGGCACGTCCGGCGGACTCCGGACGCGACCGCGCTCGTCTTCCAGGGCGACGTCCTGACGTTCCGTCAATTGAATGCTCGGGCGAACCGCCTGGCGCGGCTGCTGATCGACCGCGGGGTGGGTCCGGAGCAGTCCGTGGCCGTCCTGCTCCCGAGGGGCACGGACCTGATCGTCTCGCTGCTGGCGATCCTGAAGGCCGGCGCCTGCTACGTCCCGGTCGACCCGGAGTACCCCGCCGAGCGGGTCGGGTACATGCTCGACGACTGCCGGCCCGGCCTGGTGATCACCGGCCGGGACACCGCCGAACGTCTCGCCGGTCCGGCCGGGCGGGTGCCGCACCTGCTGGACCTGGCGGAGCCGTCGCTGGCGGCCGAGCTGGCTCGCCGGTCCGAGGCCGACGTGTCGGACGCCGACCGGCTCGCGCCCCTGCGGCCCGAGCACGCCGCGTACGCCATCTTCACCTCCGGGTCGACGGGGACGCCGAAGGGCGTGCTCGTCGAGCACCGCTCCCTCGCCAACCTCGTCCACAGCCACCGGGAGGACGTCTACTGGGCCGACATCGCCTCGGCCGGCCGCCCCCTGCGGGCCGCCATGATCGGGGCGACGACCTTCGACGCCAGCTGGCTGCTGCTCTTCTGGCTGCTGGACGGCCACCAGCTGCACCTGGTGGACGACGAGACGCGCCGGACGCCCGAGCTCCTGGTCGACTACATCGACGGCGAGCGGATCGACTACCTGGAGACGACCCCGACCTACTGCCGGCAACTGATCGAGCTGGGGATGCTCTCCGAGCAGCGTGCCTCCCGTCCGCGAATCGTGGACGTCGGCGGTGAGGCCGTCGACGAGGCGCTCTGGGATGTTCTGCGGCGGGCCGGGGTCGCCGCCAACAACCAGTACGGTCCCACCGAGTGCACCGTGTACAGCACGAACGCCGTGATCGGCGCGTACGAGCGGCCGGTCATCGGCCGGCCGATCCGCAACACCCGGCTCTACGTCCTGGACGACCGCCTGCGGGTGGTCCCGGCGGGCGTTCCCGGCGAGCTGTACATCGCCGGGGAGAGCCTCGCCCGCGGCTACCTGGGCCGGCCGGGCCTGACGGCCGAGCGCTTCGTGGCCGATCCGTTCGGTGCGGCGGGCGAGCGGATGTACCGCACCGGCGACCTCGTGCGGTGGCGCGCCGACGGCGCCCTGGAGTACGTGGGGCGCGCGGACGACCAGGTGAAGATCCGGGGCTTCCGGATCGAGCCGGGCGAGGTCGCCGCGGTGCTGATGGCGCACGAGGCGGTGGCCCAGGCCGCCGTGGTGGCGCGCGAGGACCAGCCGGGGGACAGGCGCCTGGTGGGCTACGTGGTGCCGGTCGCCGACCGGGCGGCCGACCCGGAGGAGCTGCAGCGCTTCGCCGCGGGCCGTCTGCCGCGGCACATGCTGCCCTCGGCGGTCGTGGTGCTGGAGGACCTGCCGATGACCTCGCACGGCAAGCTGGACCAGCGGGCGCTGCCGGCTCCGGTCGCCGGTGCGGGAGGCGGCGGACGGGCCGCGCGCTCGGCGCAGGAGGAGATCCTGTGCGCGGTCTTCGCCGAGGTCCTCGGGGTGCCGTCGGTGGGCATCGACGACGACTTCTTCCTCCTGGGCGGGCACTCGCTCCTCGCGGCCCGGCTGATCGGCCGGATCCGCACCGCCCTCGGCGCCGAGATCGGCATCCGGGACGTCTTCGACGCCCCCACCGTTGCCGCGCTCGCCGGTCGGCTGGACGACGCGGGGGACGGCGACGGCGCGCTCGCCACCCTGCTGCCGTTGCGCAGGAGCAGCGGCCCGGAGGCCCGACCGCTGTTCTGCGTGCACCCCGCGGCCGGCGTCAGCTGGGTCTACTCGGGCCTGCTCCGCCACCTCGACGGCGGCCGTGCCCTGTACGGTCTCCAGGCCCGCGGCCTGCTGGCCCCCGAGGCGGTTCCGGCCGGCCTCGACGCCATGGTCGACGACTACCTGGCGCTGATCCGCTCCGTGCAGCCGCAGGGCCCGTACGCGCTGCTGGGGTGGTCGTTCGGCGGGGTCGTGGCGCACGAACTCGCCGTCCGGCTCCAGGAGGAGGGCGAGGAGGTCGAAGCGCTCACGCTGATGGACAGCTTCCCGAGCGGGGGCGGCGGCGGATCGGCCGAGCCGGCCCGGGAGTCGACCGGTGCGGAGGCCGTCGGGGCGCTCCTGGAGTCGCTCGGCCACGACCCGGAGTCCGCGCGGGCCGCGGACGGTCCGTTCGCCCTGCTCGACGACGCCGCGCTGGAGGCCATGGCCAGGGTCTTCCTCGCGAACATCGCGGTGCTGGGCTCCTTCAAGTCCCGTACGTTCAGGGGCGATGTGCTCTTCTTCGAGGCGACCCGGGAGGAGCCGCGCCCCCCGGTGCGGCCGGAGGACTGGCGGGCCCACGTCACCGGTCGGATCGAGGTGCACCGGGTGACCGGGCGGCATGGTGAAATGACGAGGCCCGATCAGCTCGCCCAGATCGGCCCCGTTC
>NZ_JBHVET010000764.1:0-3887 GCF_042802135.1 Kitasatospora sp. NPDC057512 | reverse complement strand
GTCCTGGTCGGCCCGGCCGAGCACCTCCTCGGCGGTCTTGGCGGCCTTGGCGAGGTGGACGGTGGCGTCCTTGGCGCCGGCCGCCCGGCCCGCCTCCTCGGCCTCGCCGCGCAGCCGCTGGGCGTCGGCCTCGGCGTGCGCGCGCAGCTCGGCGACGTCCCGCTCGGCCAGGGCGCGGAGTTCGGCGATCGCCGCCTCGGCCTCGGCCTTCAGCTCGGCGGCCACCGACTCGGCGGTGGCCCGCAGCCGCTCGCTCTCCTCGGCGGCGGCGGCCCGGGCGGCGTCGGCCTCGGCCTGCTTGGTGGCGGCCTCGGTGCGGACGCTCTCGGCCTCGGCACGGATCGCCGAGGCCTCCTTGGTGGCCTGGGCGACCATCCGGGCCACCTCGGCCCGGGCGGTCTGCGAGCGCTGTTCGTTGGCGGCCTCGCCGTCGGCGACCCTGCGCTCGGCGGCGGCCTCGGCGTCGGCCTGGAGCTGCTCGGCGGCCTGCTCGGCCTGGGCGCGCAGCTCGGAGGCCTCGCGGCGGGTGCGCTCCGCCTCGGCGATCGCCTCGGCGCGCAGCCGCTCTATCTCGGCCTTGGCGGCGGCGAGCTGCTGCTCGGCCCGGGCCTGCTCGGCGGCGGCCTGCGCCTTGAGCCGGCCGATCTCGGCCTGGGCGGCGACCAGCTGGCCCTCGGCGGCGGCGTGCGCGGCGGCCAGCTGCTGCTGGGCCTCGCCCCGGGCGGCGTCCACGTCGGCGGCGGCCTGGGCGCCGGCCTGCTGGGCCTGCTCGGAGGCGGCGCGCAGCAGGCGCTCGGCGTCGTTCTGGGCCCGCTGCAGGGCGGCCTCGGCGGCGGCCTGGGCCTCGCCGCGGGCGGCGTCCACGTCGGCGGCGGTCTGGGCGCGGGCGTGGTCGGAGAGGGCGACGGCCTCCGCGCGGGCGGCGGCGACCATCCGCTCGGCCTCGGCGCGGGCGTCCTGGAGCAGCCGCTGGGCCTCCTGCTCGGAGCCGGCCCGGGTCTGCTCGGCCCAGCCGTTGACGTGCTGCTCGGCGGAGCGGCGCAGCTCGGCGAGCTCGTCCTCCAGCTGGCGGCGACGGGCGGCGAGGTCGGCCTCCAGCCGGGCGGTGCGCTCGGCGGCCTCGGCCATGATCCGCTGGGTGGCGGCCTGGGAGTCGCGCAGCTGGCGCTCGGCGTCGGCGCGCAGCTGCTGGGCCTGCATCTCGGCGGTGCGGAGCATCTGCTCGGCCTGGCCGGAGACGGCGTCGAAGGCGCGCGGCTGGGCGAGCATCCGGCGGGACTCGTGCAGTTTCGCCCGCAGGACCTCCACCTGGTAGGCGAGGTCTTCGGCATGCTCGACTGCCTTGTCGCGCTCCTTCCGAGTCCGACCCATCTCGGCCTCGAACTGGGAGAGGTGATCGTCAGCCTCGTAGCGGTCGTTGCCCCGCACTCCGCGGTCCCATCCATCTCCTGGTCGCGTCCTCGACCCGGCCGGTTCCGGGCTCCGGTATCCCGGGCGCCGGTCCGACTGGTCCTTGCATCCGCAGCCGGTGGACGGTCCCCCGTCATGCCGGGGCCGCCCGCCGCGGTCGTCGGAATCCGGGGCGCGGGAGCGCGGGGGTGCCGCGTTCCCCCGTCCGAGTGGACTCCTGGGCGAACTCTTGCCTTGTGGAGAATGGTGACAGATCCGTCTTGCGACTGTTCAGCCGTGCCCGCGTAATGGACTCCCCTTGCGACGGGCCGACCGCCGGAGGGCGGACAGGCCTGTCTTCGGCCGTGCCCGTCGCCTCCGTCCCCCGGAGCCTTCGCGCACCTGGGCATTGTAGTGGGAGCGCACTGCGGGGGAATGGCCGCAGGGGTGTTTTCCGGCTCTTCCCGCCAGGTTACTGACGGGTCATGACCGACGGACCGTCGGCTGCCCCCGGGGCGCCGCGTGCCCGGGGGCGGGCCGGGAGGGGATCAGTGCTCGTCGTGGCCCTGCTGCGCGGAGGTGACCAGCTCGGTCAGCACGCCGCCGCAGTCCTTGGGGTGCAGGAAGGTGATCCGCGAGCCCATCGAGCCGATCCGCGGCTGCTCGTAGAGGACCCGGACGCCCTTGTCCCGGATGGCCTCGGAGTCGCCGTCCACGTCGGCGGTGCCGAAGGCGATGTGGTGCACGCCCTCGCCGTTCTTCTCCAGCCACTTGGCCACGGTGGAGTCGGGCCGGGTGGGCTCCAGCAGTTGGAGGTACGAGGCGCCGCCGTCGTCGGTGCCGTTGATCCGGAGCATGGCCTCGCGGACGCCCTGCTCCTCGTTGACCTCGGAGTGGAAGACCTCGAAACCGTAGGTGGCGCGGTAGAACTCGACCGTCTTGTCGAGGTCTCGGCAGGCGATGCCGATGTGGTCGATGCGGGTCAGCACGACGGCCTCCGGGAGGTGGGGAGAAGGTGGTGGGGCTAAAGGTGCACCCAGTGCAGCGCATGGCCCGCGACGGACGCCAGTGCCGGGCGTGCGAGCCTGCTCACACGGCGGGTCACCCGGCGGGCGGCCCGCGGGCGGTTCACCCGGAGCGGGTCGGCACGGTGTTGACTGGAGGGTGCCAGTGCGCTCGATCACACCGTCGCTCCGGTGACGGGCGGGTAACAGGTCAGTACATTGAGCGCATCCTCACCTGGCCACGACGTGCGAAGGGGCCCGTCCCATGACCAACACCACCTCTGTGATCGTTGCCGGTGCGCGGACCCCGATGGGCCGCCTGCTGGGTTCCCTCAAGGGCTTCTCCGGCGCCGACCTCGGCGCCGTCGCGATCAAGGCGGCCCTGGAGCGGGCCGGGATCACCGGCGAGCAGGTCCAGTACGTGATCATGGGCCAGGTGCTCCAGGCCGGCGCCGGCCAGATCCCGGCCCGCCAGGCCGCCGTCAAGGCCGGCATCCCGATGAACGTCCCGGCGCTGACCGTCAACAAGGTCTGCCTCTCCGGCCTCGACGCCATCGCGCTCGCCGACCAGCTGATCCGGGCCGGCGAGTTCGACATCGTGGTGGCCGGCGGCCAGGAGTCGATGACCAACGCCCCGCACCTGCTGCCGAAGTCCCGCGAGGGCTTCAAGTACGGCGCGATCGCGATGCTCGACGCGATGGCCCACGACGGCCTCACCGACGCCTACGAGAACATCCCGATGGGCGAGTCCACCGAGAAGCACAACACCCGCCTGGGCATCCCGCGCGAGGTGCAGGACGAGATCGCCGCCGCCTCCCACCAGCGGGCCGCCAAGGCGCAGGCCGACGGGGTCTTCGACGCCGAGATCGTCCCGGTCGCCATCCCGCAGCGCAAGGGCGAGCCGGTGCTGTTCAGCCAGGACGAGGGCATCCGCGCGGACACCACCGTCGAGGGCCTGGCCAAGCTGCGCCCGGCCTTCACCAAGGACGGCACGATCACCGCCGGCACCTCCTCGCAGATCTCCGACGGCGCCGCCGCCGTGGTCGTGATGAGCAAGGCCAAGGCCGAGGAGCTGGGCCTGACCTGGATCGCCGAGATCGGCGCGCACGGCAACGTGGCGGGCCCGGACAACTCGCTCCAGTCGCAGCCGTCCAACGCGATCAGGCACGCGCTCTCCAAGGAGGGCCTGGAGGTCGCCGACCTCGACCTGATCGAGATCAACGAGGCGTTCGCGGCCGTCGCCCACCAGTCCATGAAGGACCTGGGCGTCTCCTCGGACATCGTCAACGTCAACGGCGGCGCCATCGCGCTCGGCCACCCGATCGGGATGTCCGGCGCCCGCGTGGTGCTGTCCCTGGCGCTGGAGCTGCAGCGCCGTGGCGGCGGGGTCGGCGCGGCCGCGCTGTGCGGCGGCGGCGGCCAGGGCGACGCGCTGATCGTGCGCGTCCCGAAGGCCTGACCGGCTCCGACTTCGGGGCTGCGGACCGCCGGTGG
>NZ_JBHVET010000763.1:0-3910 GCF_042802135.1 Kitasatospora sp. NPDC057512 | reverse complement strand
CCCGCCCCGCGCCAGGGGCCGGGCCGGCCGGGCCGGGGTCTCGTTCGGGTGAACGCCGGGAGGGTAGCCGCAGAACACGGGATGACCCTTCGAAAAGCCGGTGCCGCTGTCAGTGGCGCGTGGCAGGCTTCCCGGTATGACGGCGTGGACCCTCAACGACATCGAACGTGCGATCCGCTCCTCCTGGGGCGTCGACACCTGTGCGCCCGAGGATCTGGCCCACTGGCGTCCCGACAATCCCGCCCGTGGTCAGTGCGGGGTGACGGCGATGGTGGTGCACGACCTGCTCGGCGGCGAGCTCATGATGGGCGAGGTGTACGTCGACGGGGTGCGGACGGACCTCCACTGGTGGAACCGCTTCGCCACCGGCTTCGAGATCGACCTCACCCGTGAGCAGTTCGGGCCGGACGAGCTGGTCGGCCGCGGCCGCCCGGTCGCCCGCCCGGCCCGCCCCGGCCGGCTCCAGGCCCAGTACGAGCTGCTGCGCGGTCGGGTGGTCGCCGAGCTGGAGCGCGGCGCGGCCGCCGACCGTACCCGGCTGCCGGCCCGCGCCCGCGCCTGCGCCTGAAGGCGAGCCCGAGCCCGCGCCTGCGCCTGAAGGCGATCCCTAGCCCACCCGGCTGGGGCCACAGGCGTTCTGACGTACAGTCGGCCGCATACGAGCGGTGCGGCGGCGACGGGAGTGCGCGGATGACCGGGCGGACGATCGGCTTCGTGGGGCTGGGTGCGATGGGGCGCGGCATGGCCGGCAGCCTGCTGCGGGCCGGTCACACCGTACGGGTCTGGAACCGCTCGCCCGAGCCGGTGGCCGCCATGGTGGACGAGGGCGCGGAGGCGGCCGGCTCGCTCGCGGAGGTGTTCGCCGCCGACACGGTGGTCTCCATGCTCGCCAACGACGCGGCGGTCGAGCGGTTGCTGCTCGATCCCGCCCTGCTGGCCGGTGCCGGGGCGACCCTGCACGTCAACATGGCCACCGTCTCGCTCGCCCTCGCCGAGCGCGCCGAGGCGCTGCACGCCGAGCACGGCGTCGGCTACGTCGCCGCGCCCGTCCTCGGCCGGCCGCCGGTCGCGGCGGCGGGGCGGCTGAACATCCTGGTCGCGGGCGCGCCCGAGCTGCTGGAGCGGGCCGAGCCGCTGTTCGCCGCGATGGGCGAGCGCACCTGGCACTTCGGCGAGAGCCCCCGGCAGGCCAACACCGTCAAGATCAGCACCAACTTCCTGATCGCCTGCGCGATCGAGTCGATGGCCGAGGCGTGCAGCCTGGCCGAGGCGCACGGGATCCGGCCGACCGACCTGGTCGACCTGCTCACCGGCACGCTCTTCCCCGGACCGATCCACACCGGCTACGGCGCGATGGTGGCCGAACGCCGGTACGAGCCCGCCGGGTTCCGGCTGCCGCTCGGCCTCAAGGACGTCGGCCTCGCGCTGGACGCGGGGGCCGCGCGCAACGTGCCGCTGCCGATCGGCAGCGTCCTGCGGGACGCCTTCCTGGACGCGCTGGCCCACGGCGACGGGGACAAGGACTGGGCGGCGGTCGCCGAGGTGGCCCGCCGCCGGGCGGGACTGCCCGACTGATCCTCGCCGGCCGAAACCCCGGGTGCCGGCCGGGGTTTGGCATGGGCGCGGAATAAACCGGCGTTCGACGGCTGCTCACTCCTGCGTCCGCACCGTACGTACCACGGAGGAGTTCTGATGGGCGATCAGCCGCCCGGCGCCGAGGCGCCGCGCCGTTTCCTGTTCCTCGACGCCAGCGCGCGCCCCGACGGCAACTCGGCCCGGCTCGCCCGGCTGGCCGCCGAGTCGAGCCTGCCGGCCGGCGCCGAGCAGCACTGGCTGCGGCTGGACGAGCACCCGCTGCCGCCCTTCCGGGACCTGCGGCACACCGGGGACGGCACGTACCCCGAGCCGGCCGGCCACGAGCGGACGCTGCTGGACGCCACTCTGGCGGCCACCGACCTGGTCTTCGTCGCGCCGCTGTACTGGTACGCGCTGCCGACCAGCGCCAAGCTCTACCTCGACTACTGGTCGGCCTGGTTCCGGGTGCCCGGGGTGGAGTTCCGCGAGGGGATGCGCGGCGGCACCATCTGGGGCGTGACCGCCCTCGCCACCGACGACAGCAACGCCGAGCCGCTGATCGGCACCCTCCGGCTGACCGCCGACTACATGGGAATGCGCTGGGGCGGGGTGCTGCTGGGCCACGGCACCCGCCCGGGCGACGTGCTGGGCGACGAGCGTGCCGTGATCGCGGCCAAGTCCTTCTTCGCGGGCTGATCCTCCGGGCCGGCCTTCCGGGCCGCCTCGCAGCCGCCCCTCGCAGTGGCCCCCTCGCAGTGGCCCCCTCGCAGTCGCCCCCTCGCGGCCGGTTCCCCACGGCTGCCCCCTCACGGACCGACCCCCGGCGGGCCGGGTGCCGCGCGCACGCGCCGCCCGCCGTCGGGGGCCGTGCGGCACCGCCCCCGGGCGTGTACCCGTCATCCGGCCGCCGTCCCCGGCCGAGCGCAAAAGGCGTACCAGCATCCAGAGTTGGACGAATCGGGCAGCCCTTCCCTGGGCCCGGACCCCAGCGTGCCACCCGCCTTCCGGACCGGTCCCGTCGTTCGGTACTCTCCGTCGCACTTTCAGCTTCGCGGGGGGTCCGCGGCGTTCTTCGGCCGCCCCCTCGCGCCCGGGCCTCGCCCGGACACTTCCGTGAGGTCTCCCTTGTCCATACGTCGCAGTCTTGCCCTTGCCGGGGCCGCCGCGCTCGCGTCCTCGCTCGTCCTGGCCGGCGCCCAGGGCGCCATGGCCGTCGGTGCCACCGGCACCCCGTCCGCCGTCGCCTCGCAGGCCGACAAGGCGTCGCGCGCGAGCCTCGACCTCTCGCTGAACGGCGTGCCCGGCACCTTCATCGCCGGTGGTGACGCCCGCGAGTTCACCTTCAAGATCGACAACCGGACGAAGCACGACTTCGTCTTCATCCCGCTGCTCAAGTTCAAGAACAAGGCGGGCTCGCTCCAGGCGAAGGACCTCAAGGTCCAGTACCGGCTCCCCGGCGGCGAGTGGCAGACCGCCGTGGTCGCCCCCGACCAGAGCGGCGAGAAGAACAGCTCCGTCCTGATGATGCTCGGCACCCTCGACTCGGCCGGCAACCCGGTCGCCGACGACCTGCTCGGGGTGAACCGCGGCAAGAACGTCCCGATCAAGGTCCGGGCGTCCTTCACCGACGGCGCCCCGCTCGGCCGGGCCGGCGTCGTCCCGGTCGTCTTCGCCGCCCAGCTCGACGACTCCAGCCACCAGCCGGTCGACAACGGCCACCTCAGCTGCGACGGCGGCGTGGGCTTCACCATCAAGGCGCCCGGCGGCAAGCCGACCCCGACGCACACCGGCAAGCCCAGCCCGACGCCGACCCAGTCCCAGACGGGCAAGCCCAGCCCGACCGCGAGCGGCTCGCCGTCGGCCACCGCGACCGTCACGCCGACCGAGACGCCCACCGGCAAGCCGACCGACACCCCGACCGAGAAGCCCACCGAGAAGCCCACCGAGAAGCCGACCACTCCGGCCACCGGTGAGCCCTCCGGCTCGGCCACCACCCCGGCCCCGGTCGAGAGCAGCGGCGACACCTCGGGCCCGATCGACTTCCCGGTGGAGCCCCCGGTCATCACCCCGCCGCCGCTGACCCCGGCCGCCGTGGACAAGGCCAAGGCCGCCGCGGACGGCAGCGACAAGGCCCTGGCCCAGACCGGTGGCGACGGCAACACCACCGCCATCGCGGCCACCGGCGGCGCCGTCCTGGTGGCCGGTATCGGCACCCTCGTGGTGCTGCGCCGCCGCAAGTCCGCCCAGCAGGGCTGAGGCGAAGCGCGCTGACGCAAGCGCGCCGACCCGAGGTGCGCCGACCCGAAGCGCGCTGATCCGGAGCACCCCCGTGCCG
>NZ_JBHVET010000762.1:0-3912 GCF_042802135.1 Kitasatospora sp. NPDC057512 | reverse complement strand
GGGGCCCCCGCCGACGGCTCCGCACCGGCGGCGGGCCGGCCGGTCCGGGTGACCCTGGTGACCGGCGACCGGGTCACCGCCCTGGTCGGCACCGACGGCGGGGTGTCGCTGGTCGCCGTACAGCCCGGGCCCGGACGCGAGGACGTGACCTTCACCCAGCGCTCCGGCGCCCCGGGCACGCTCACCCTGCTCCCCGCGGACGCCGTCGAGCCGCTGAGCACCGGGCGGCTGGACCCGCGGCTGTTCGACGTCGCCGGACTGATCGCCCAGGGCTACGACGACGCGGGCACCACCGAGCTGCTGCTGATCCTCGGCTCGGACCGACCCGACGCCAAGGGGTTCGCCGCCGCCGCGCCGCCGGCCGGGGCCACCGTCGTACGCACGCTGGAGAGCGTGCACGGCGTGGCCCTGCGCGCCCCGAAGGCGCGCACGGGCGAGCTCTGGCAGCAGCTCGCCCGGCCCGGCGCCGGGCTCGCCGCGAGCGGGGTGGACAAGGTCTGGCTGGACGGCAAGGTGACCGCCGCGCTCGACCGGTCGACCGCGCAGATCGGCGCCCCGCAGGCCTGGTCGTCCGGCTGGACCGGCAAGGGCGTCACGGTCGCGGTGCTGGACAGCGGCATCGACCGCGGGCACCCCGACGTGGCCGGCTCCCTCGGCGAGAGCTCCGACTTCACCCGCGCCGACCCGGCCCAGGAGGGCCCCCCGCCGGTGGCCTCCGACGCGGACGGCCACGGCACCCACGTCGCCTCGATCGTGGCGGGCACCGGCTCCGCCTCCGACGGCCGGTTCAGGGGCGTCGCCCCCGAGGCCCGGCTGCTGGTCGGCAAGGTGCTGGACGACGAGGGCAACGGCCAGGAGTCCTGGGCGCTCCAGGGCATGGAGTGGGCCGCGGCCCGCGCGCCGATCGTCAACACCAGCTTCACCGGCGCCGCCACCGACGGCACCGACCCGCTGGCCCAGGCCGTCAACACGCTCTCCGCCCGCTACGGCACGCTCTTCGTCGCCGCGGCCGGCAACAGCGGCCGGCCCGGCACCGTCGGCACCCCCGGCTCGGCGGACGCCGCGTTGACCGTGGGCGCCGTCGACCGCGACGGCTCGCCGGCCGGCCTCTCCAGCCAGGGCCCGCGCACCGGCGACCACGCCGTCAAGCCGGACCTCACGGCACCCGGCATCGGCATCGTCGCCGCCCGCGCCGCCGGGACGGACGGCCAGAACCCGGTCGGCGACCGGTACACGGCCATCTCCGGCACCTCGATGGCGGCCCCGCACGTCGCCGGAGCCGCCGCCCTGCTCCTCCAGCGGCACCCGGACTGGAAGGGGCCGCAGCTCAAGGCCGCGCTCGTGTCCTCCGCCGCCCCGCTGGCCGGGCGCGGCGCCTACGAGCAGGGCGCCGGGCGGGTCGACGTCGCCCGGGCCACCACCCAGGAGGTGTACGCGACCGCCGAGGGCACCGGGATCCACCTGGACGACGCGTCCGGCGCGGCGCCGGTCAGCCGGACCGTCACCTACCACAACGCCGGCGGCACGCCCGTCACCCTGGACCTGGCCGCCGAGTCCACCGGGCCGGCCGACGGGTTCACCGTCGCCCCCGCCCGGCTGACCGTCCCGGCCGGCGCCGGCGCACCGGCCACCGTGACCGTGGACCCGGCCCGGATCGCCGCGGGCGCCTCGCTGACCGGCCGGGTGACCGCGACCGGCCCCGGCGGCACCGCCGTCACCACCCCGTACGCGCTCACCCGCGAGGCCGTCCGGCACGACGTCACCGTCACCGCGGTCGACCGCGACGGCGCTCCGGTGGGGCCTGGGACCTGGCTGACCCAGTCGATGATCGGCCTGGTCAACCTGGACACCCGGGAGTCCTTCCCGCTCCGGTTCACCGGCGGCACCGCCACCGCCCGGGTGCCCGAGGGCCGCTACAACCTCGGCGGCAGGCTGGTCACCCCCGGTGCCGGGACCGCGAGCCCGACGTCCACCCTGTTCCTCCAGCCCGAGCTGGAGCTGCGCGGCGACACCAGGCTCGCCGTCGACGCCCGACAGGGCAGGCAGCTGACCGTCACGGTGCCCGGCCGCGCCACCACCGGCTGGTCGCTCTCCGCGGGCTACTGCTACCGCACCGGCGGCGACGGAGGGTGCGCCGACTCCTTCGCGGCCATCGGCCGGCCCGGCAACCTGTACGTCATCCCCGGCGGCCGCCCCGGCGCCGGCCGACTGGACTTCACGGCGCAGAGCGTCCAGAACGGCCCGCCGCAGCAGAACGGACGGCTGCCGGACCGCTACGACCTGCTGGTGCACACCACCGGCGGGCTCCCGGACCCGGCCTTCACCGTCGACCCGGGCGAGCTGGCCACCCTCAACACCCGCTACTTCGCCCAGGCCCCCGGCACGGCGGGCGACTTCAGCAGCTTCGCGGAGGCCGGCGGCGTCGGCGGCCTCAGCATCGCGGAGCCGAACTTCGCGCTGCCGGCCGTCCGCACCGAGTACTTCACCGTCAAGGACCAGCGCCGCGAGACGATCTTCGGACAGAGCACCGGGCCCGGCGGCGAGATGATCCCCTCCACGGTGAGCCAGAGCGGCGCCCTGCGCTGCGCCGCCGGCGAGACCTGTGCCGAGCGCTGGAACGCCGCCGTCATCGGACCCGGCCTCGCCCCCGGCCAGGGCGGCGCGGCCACCATGGCCCGCACCAGCGACGGCTTCCTCACGCTGGCGCCGCAGCTGTTCAGCGACGCCTCACCCGGCCACGTCGGCTCACCGTGGACGCGGCGGCTGGACGACACCGTCCGGATCGACCTGGAGCGGGACGGCGAGCGGATCGGCAGCAGCGCACGGGAGTCCGCCGACTTCGCCGTGCCGGCCGGCGACGCCACGTACCGGCTGACCGCGAAGGCCACCCGGTCCGAGCCGTGGGCCGCGCTGTCCGGCACCGTCGAGGCGGTCTGGACCTTCCGCTCGGGAGCCGTCGCACCGGGCCCCGGCGGCACCCCGCGCAGCACCCCGCTGCCGATCGACGTGGTCCGCTTCACCGCCCCGGTCAACCCGGACAACCAGGCGCCGCGCAAGCAGCACACGCTGCTCGCCGCCGTCGAGCGGCAGAGCGGCGCGCCCGCCGCAGCCGTCGCGAGCCTGGAGGTCCAGGTCTCCTTCGACGACGGCGCCACCTGGCGCGACGCCCCGGTGCGGCCGGGCGACAGCGGCTACCGGGTCACCGTCGACCCGCCGGCCGGGACGGGCGGCTTCGTCTCGCTCAGGGCCGTGGCCCGGGACGCCGACGGCGGCTCCGTCGAGCAGACCGCTCTCCGCGCCTACCGACTGACGCCGTGAAGCGGGCTCGCTGGCCCGGGGTCTCCCCCGGCCGGCTCTCCGAAACCACTACCCGGACCGATCCCTGAGGAACGACCCCTAAGGGCGTAGACACAGGCGCCGACGGGCATGGCAAGGTCACAGTGCAGCGCCACCAGCCGTGAGAAGGTACCAAGCATGAGTGCAGTGAAGTTCATCCTCAATGTCATCTGGTTGATTTTCTGCGGCATTTGGATGGCTCTTGCCTACGTGCTCGCCGGAATCATCTGCTGTGTACTGATCATCACCATCCCGTTCGGCATCGCCTCGTTCCGGATCGCCGGCTTCATACTGTGGCCGTTCGGCAGGACGACCGTCGAGCGGCCGGACGCCGGGCCCGCGTCCTGCGTCGGCAACGTCATCTGGTTCGTCTTCGCCGGATGGTGGCTGGCCATCGGGCATCTGGTCACCAGCATCCCGCTGTTCCTGTCGATCATCGGCATCCCCTTCGGGTGGGCCAACCTGAAGATGATCCCGATCTCCCTCATGCCGCTCGGCCGCGAGATCGTCTCCACGGACCGGGAGTGGGGCGCGCGGTAACCGGGACGGACCTCGACGGCCGGCGACGGGCAGCAG
>NZ_JBHVET010000761.1:0-3915 GCF_042802135.1 Kitasatospora sp. NPDC057512 | reverse complement strand
AGGCCAGCAGCTGCTGGAGGGGTAGTTCCCCGGATGGTTCCCCGGGGGTCCGACGGCGGACCCCCGGGATCCACCGCCGCGGTCCCGCTCACTGGAACGCTCACCCGCCGGGGCCGTCGAATCGTTAGGGTGACTGCTTCGGCACACCCCGCCCGCGCAGTACCCCGGAATCCCACGGAGGCGTCATGTCGGCCACCCGCTACACCTACCTCGGCCCGGCCGGCACGTTCACCGAGGCGGCCCTGCACACCCTGCCCGAGGCGGCGACCCGGGAGCTGGTGCCGCTGTCCTCGGTGGCGCTGGCGCTGGACGCGGTGCGCGGCGGGGAGGCGGCCGGGGCGTTCGTCCCGATCGAGAACTCGGTGGAGGGCGCGGTCACCGCGACCAACGACGAACTGGCCTCCGGCACACCGCTGATGATCTACCGGGAGGTGCTGCTGCCGATCACCTTCGCGCTGCTGGTGCGGCCGGGCACCGAGCTGTCCGGGATCAAGACGGTGACCAGCCACCCGGTGGCCCAGCCGCAGGTGCGGCGCTGGCTGGCGGCCAACCTGCCGGAGGCGGACTGGGAGTCGGCGGCCTCCAACGCGGACGGCGCCCGGCTGGTCGCCGAGGGCCGTTACGACGGCGCGTTCGCGGGCGAGTTCGCGGCGCCGATCTACGGGCTGGAGCCGCTGGTCAGGGAGATCGCGGACGCGAAGAGCGCGGCCACCCGGTTCGTCCTGGTCGGCCGCCCGGGGCGGGTCTCCTCGCCGACCGGCGCGGACAAGACCTCGATGGTGGTCTGGCTGCCGGACGACCACCCGGGCGCCCTGCTGGAGCTGCTCCAGGAGTTCGCGGTGCGCGGGGTCAACCTGATGCGGATCGAGTCCCGCCCGACCGGCGAGGGCATGGGCAGCTACTGCTTCCTGATCGACTGCGAGGGCCACCTGTCCGAGCGCCGGGTCGGCGAGGCGATGATGGGGCTCAAGCGGATCTGCCCGCAGGTGCGGTACCTCGGCTCCTATCCGCGCGCCGACCGGCAGGAGTCCACCCACCGCCGGCCGGGGACCTCGGACGGGGATTTCACCTCGGCGGCGGACTGGCTCTCCCGCGCGCTCGACGGCCGCGCGGACATCTGAGCTTCTCCTTGAGTCTTTCCGACCTTTTCCGACTGTTTTCGACCGGCCCGATCGGCCCGGTCGGCTGACCGCACCGTCATCCACAGGGGCCGTCGGGGCCGGAGACCGCTGTCCACAGGGCTCCCCGCTGTCCACAGCCCCGAGTTATCCACAGGCCTGGGGACGAGTCGACAAACCGGTATAGCCATTGCCCAGACCCGGTCGGACCATCGGTTTGCGTCGCAGAGATGACCAATCGGACCAGAGTCACCCGGTTGCCAGCAAATCACCCGTCCGAGTGCTTCAATTCCCTCACCCGAGAAGGTTGATTGAGGTTTGAAACCTCAATTCCCTGGTTCGTTCACGCGGAAGGCAATCCTCCTCTTTGATCCACAGGCTCGGGGCCGCACCTGTGGATAACCCGGCGGCGGAGAGTTCCCCACAGGAGTTATCCACAGGTGCGGGCGAGTTATCCCCAGGGAAAAAGCCGTACCGGTGGAGGAACGGTCTCCCGGTACGCTTGGGCCTGTGATTGACCTTCGCCTGCTCCGTGAGGACCCTGACCGAGTGCGCGCCTCGCAGCGCGTCCGTGGCGAGGACGTCGACCTGGTCGACGCCCTCCTCTCCGCCGATGAGCGGCGCCGGTCCTCGGGCAGCCGCTTCGACGAACTGCGCAGCGAGCAGCGGGTGCTCGGCAAGCAGGTCGCCCAGGCCAAGGGCGACGAGAAGGCCGCCCTGCTCCAGCGCACCAAGGACCTGGCCGCCGAGGTCAAGGCCGCCGACGCCGAGCAGGGAGCGGCCAAGGAGGAGGCCGACCGCCTGCTCCGCTCGCTGGCGAACCTCATCGACCCGGCCGCCCCGGTCGGCGGCGAGGAGGACTTCGTCACCCTCGAGGAGATCGGCACCCCGCGCGACTTCGCCGCCGAGGGCTTCGAGCCCCGCGACCACGTCGAGCTCGGCCAGATCCTCGGCGCGATCGACACCGAGCGCGGCGCCAAGGTCGCCGGTGCCCGCTCCTACTACCTGACCGGCGTCGGCGCGCTGCTGGAGCTCGCCCTGGTCAACATGGCGATCGCCCAGGCCACCGCGGCCGGCTTCATCCCGATGATCACCCCGACCCTGGTCCGCCCGGCCGCCATGGACGGCACCGGCTTCCTCGGCCAGGCCGCCGAGAACGTGTACCACCTCGCCGAGGACGACCGGTACCTGGTCGGCACCAGCGAGGTCCCGCTCGCGGCGTACCACATGGACGAGATCCTCGACGCCGACAAGCTGCCGCTGCGCTACGCCGGCTACTCGTCCTGCTTCCGCCGCGAGGCCGGCACCTACGGCAAGGACACCCGCGGCATCATCCGCGTCCACCAGTTCGAGAAGGTGGAGATGTTCGTCTACACCACTCCCGAGGACGCGGAGAACGAGCACCGGCGCCTGCTCCAGTGGGAGAAGGACTTCCTCAACGCGCTGGAGCTGCCGTACCGGGTGATCGACGTCGCCTCCGGCGACCTCGGCGCCTCGGCCGCGCGCAAGTTCGACATCGAGGCGTGGATCCCCACCCAGGGCAAGTACCGCGAGGTCACCTCGACCTCCAACACCACCGAGTACCAGGCCCGCCGACTGTCGATCCGGATGCGCGAGGAGGGCAAGACCCGCCCGCTCGCCACCCTGAACGGCACCCTGGTCGCCATCCCGCGCACCATCGTGGCGATCCTGGAGAACCACCAGCAGGCCGACGGCTCGGTCGTCGTGCCCGAGGCGCTGCGGCCGTACCTCGGCGGGCGGACCGTCCTCGAGCCGGTCAAGTAACCCGGCCCGCCCCGCCCAGCACCACCTGCGACACTCCCGGGAGACGTACGGCCCATGAGCACCACCAGCCCCAGCCCCGTCTCCCCCGACGGTGGCGACCTGCCCTACCGGCTGGTCGCCACCGACCTCGACGGCACCCTGCTCACCAGCGGGGAGACCGTCTCCGAGCGCACCCGCGCCGCCCTGGCCGCGGCCACCGGCGCGGGCGCGCTGCACATCATCGTCACCGGGCGCTCCGCCGTCTGGGCCCGCCCGGTCTTCGACGAGATCGGCTACACCGGGATAGCGGTCTGCGGCCAGGGCGCCCAGGTGTACGACGCCGGCGCGCACAAGCTGCTCACCTCGCTCACCCTGGACCGGCGGCTCGCCGCGCTCGCGATCGAGAAGATCGAGGCCGAGACCGGCCCGCTGGCCATCGCCGCCAACCAGGACGGCCTCGACGGCCAGGTGCTGGCCGGCCCCGGCTACGAGCTGCTGATCGGCTCCGACCTGCCGGTCGTCCGGGTCGACCGCGGCGGGCTGTACGACTCCCCGCTCAGCAAGCTGTACATCCAGCACCACGCCCTCACCGACGACGCCCTCGCCGAGGCCGCCCGCCGCGCCGCCGGCGACCTGGTCGGCGTGGTGATGGCCGGCGCCGGCGTGGTCGAGCTGCTCCCGCTCGGCCTGTCCAAGGCCACCGGCCTGGCCGTCGCCGCCCGCCGCCTGGGCGTCCGCGCCGCCGACACCATCGCCTTCGGCGACATGCCCAACGACGTCCCGATGTTCGGCTGGGCCGCCCACGGCGTCGCCATGGCCAACGCCCACGAGGAACTCCTCGCCGTCGCCGACACCGTCACCACCAGCAACGACGAGGACGGCGTCGCCGCGGTCCTGGAGCAGCTCTACCCGCAGCGCTGACGCCTCCGGCGTGGCCCCTGTGCGCCGTGCCCCGGGCTCGCACGCCCCGCGGCCCCGCCCGAAGCCGGAGAACCGCCGGCAGTCGGGCCACTCCCACCGCGGCCATCCGCCC
>NZ_JBHVET010000760.1:0-3917 GCF_042802135.1 Kitasatospora sp. NPDC057512 | reverse complement strand
CCCTTTCGAGGGTCGGCCCGTCGGAGTTCCGCACTGACACTTTTGTGTCATTCGGGCTCCGCATTGCGATCCTTTTCCACCCCTCCCGTCGACGGGGAGGGGTGAGCATTTCCGGCCAGAACGGCAACACACCAGATCGAAGGCCCACGGGGTGTACCGCTCGGGAACCTCTCTTCGATACTCTGGCTTCGGCCGCGTGGCACATGCCCCGGGCCCGGCGGGTCCGGGCCGCGCCGACACCGCGACCGCCCGCCCCCGGAGGGGCCGCGGTCCGTTCCCCACCCTCGCACCGACGACGCGCTCCGCGCCGCCCGATTTACCCCAGGAGAGTCCACCGTATGGCCGGTCCCGCGTTCCGTGCCGCCGCCGTCCGGGTCAGGGTTCCCGCGACCAGCGCCAACCTCGGCCCGGGCTTCGACGCCCTCGGGCTCGCGCTGGGTCTGTACGACGACGTGGTCGTCCGGGTCGCCGACTCCGGCCTCTCCGTCGACATCGCCGGTGAGGGCGCCGACACGCTGCCGCGCGACGAGCGCCACCTGCTGGTCCGCTCGATGCGCGCCGCCTTCGACCGGCTCGGCGGCCAGCCCCGCGGCCTCGAAGTGGTCTGCGCCAACCGGATACCGCACGGCCGCGGCCTCGGCTCCTCCTCGGCCGCCATCTGCGCCGGCATCGTGGCCGCCCGCGCGGTGACCATCGGCGGTCGGTCCGCGCTGGACGACGACGCGCTGCTGGCCCTCGCCTCCGAGCTGGAGGGCCACCCCGACAACGTCGCGGCCTGCCTGCGCGGCAACTTCACCATCGCCTGGACCGACGAGGAGTCGGCCAAGGCGGTCGTGCTGGAGCCGTCCGAGCAGGTCGTCCCGGTGGTGTTCGTGCCGGCCGGCGAGGTGCTCACCGAGACCGCGCGCGGACTGCTGCCGAAGACCGTCCCGCTGGCGGACGCGGCCGTCAACGCGGGCCGCTCCGCACTGCTGGTGGAGGCGCTGACCAGGCGCCCCGAGCTGCTCCTCGCCGCCACCGAGGACCGGCTGCACCAGGACTACCGCGCCTCCGCCATGCCGGACAGCGCCGCGCTGGTCGGCGCCCTGCGCGCCGAGGGCTTCCCCGCGGTCGTCTCCGGCGCCGGTCCGACCGTCCTGGCGCTCACCGACGAGGCGGGCGCCGACAAGGTGCTCTCCTTCGCCGGGCACCACGGCCACGGCGGCGATCCGGCGTTCGCCGCGCACCGGCTGGACGTCGACCGCACCGGGGCCGTCGTGCTCCCGCTGGACGTCTGAGCAGCCCGAACGGGCCGCTCGGGACCCGGCGCCGGCACCCTGCCGAGCCGGGTCCGACGGACACGATTGGCAAGCGCAAGGCTGGGGAATGTCTGAGGGGGTCGGTAGTGTTAACCTCATTGCTGCACCAGGTGCCCTCCGGGGCTAGGTGCGCCGCGTCCCGATCCCAGCGCTCCACGGCAGTGGAGTCCCGGCGATGCACGGGGCGACGATTCTCCGGGAGCCCACCGCAGCGCGTACGCAGCCTGCCTGCGCGACATGCGGCCGCATCCCGAAGCCGTGACGGCACCTGACCCCCACCCGCAGCCTCCCACCTGAGGCCAGGACGGGCGGAGCACGGGCCACCGTCACGCGACGGGGGCCCGGGATTCGCAGGGAGCGTGGGGGTTACGCCCTCAGGGGAGGTCGACACACGACCGGCCCACGCGCCACTCAGCACCACCGTGCTTCAAGCACCGCACCTCGCACGTAGCCCTCCCTCGACAGGCTCCCGCCGTTCGAGGGATCACCGCCTCGGACCGACGCAGTCGAGCGTTGGTCAGGACAGCACAACCGGTCGCCGAGCCAGACAGGCCGACGTCCGCTCCAGGGAAGGACCCTTAGTGAGCGACTCCACCGATCTGATGGGCGCGCGCCCGGACGCCGAGGCGTCGGACGCGGCCACCGCCCCCGCTGCCCCGGCGCGGCGCCGCCGCAGTGCCGCCGCGGGCCTGGACGGCATGGTCCTGGCCGAGCTCCAGAAGCTCGCCGCGGACCTTGGCATCACCGGTACCGGACGCATGCGCAAGAGCCAGCTGATCGAGACCATCAAGGAGAAGAGCGGCGGGGACCCGCTGCTCGCCGCCGGTGGCACCGCCCCGGCCGCCAAGCGCACCGCCGCCAAGGCGGACGCCGAGGCCCCGGCCGAGAAGCCGGCCCGCCGCACCAAGGCCGCCGCCGCCAAGGCCGAGGCTCCGGCCGCCGCCGAGCCGCAGGCCCAGATCGAGATCCCGGTCCAGGCCGCCGCGGAGACCGCCGCGCCCGCCCGTACCGAGCGCACCCGCCGCCGGGCCACCTCGGCCGCCGGCGCGCCCGTCGCCCCGGTCGCGGAGGCCGCCGCCGAGCCCGCCACCGTCGCGGTCGCCGAGCCGAAGCAGGCCGAGGCCCGCCCGGCCGAGACCCGCGGCTTCGAGGGCCGCGAGGACGGCCGCGAGTCGCGTCGCGACCGCCGTGAGCGCCGGGACCGCCGCGAGGGCGCCGAGCGCACCGAGCGCACGGACCGCCAGGAGGGCGGCGAGGCCCAGGACGGCGACGGCCGCGAGTCGCGCCGCGACCGCCGCAACCGCCGCGAGCGCGCCGACCGCCAGCCCCAGCAGGGCGGCGGCCAGCAGCAGGGCGGCCAGGCCGAGCAGCAGGGCCGTCAGGGCCAGCAGACCCAGCAGCCGCAGGCCCAGCAGCAGGGCGGCTACGAGGACGACGAGTTCGGCGAGGGCCGGCGCGGCCGGCGCGGGCGCTACCGCGACCGCCGCGGCCGCCGCGGCCGTGACGGCTTCGAGGCCGCCGGCGTGGCCGAGCCGCAGGTCGGCGAGGACGACGTCCTGATCCCGGTCGCGGGCATCCTCGACATCCTCGACAACTACGCGTTCGTGCGCACCTCCGGCTACCTGCCGGGCCAGAACGACGTCTACGTCTCGCTCGCCCAGGTCCGCAAGAACGGGCTGCGCAAGGGTGACGCCATCACCGGTGCCGTGCGCCAGCCGCGCGAGGGCGAGCGCCGCGAGAAGTTCAACGCCATGGTGCGGCTGGACTCCGTCAACGGCATGGACCCGGAGAGCGGCCGCGGCCGCCCCGAGTTCAACAAGCTCACCCCGCTCTACCCGCAGGAGCGGCTGCGCCTGGAGACCGACCCGGGCGTGCTGACCACCCGGATCATCGACCTGGTGTCGCCGATCGGCAAGGGCCAGCGCGGTCTGATCGTCGCGCCGCCGAAGACCGGCAAGACCATGGTGCTCCAGGCGGTCGCCAACGCGATCACCCACAACAACCCCGAGTGCCACCTGATGGTCGTCCTGGTCGACGAGCGTCCGGAAGAGGTCACCGACATGCAGCGGTCGGTGAAGGGCGAGGTCATCTCCTCGACCTTCGACCGCCCGGCCGAGGACCACACCACCGTCGCCGAGCTGGCCATCGAGCGCGCCAAGCGCCTGGTGGAGCTGGGCCACGACGTGGTCATCCTGCTGGACTCGATCACCCGCCTCGGCCGCGCCTACAACCTGGCGGCGCCGGCCTCCGGCCGCATCCTGTCCGGTGGTGTCGACTCGACCGCGCTGTACCCGCCGAAGAAGTTCTTCGGTGCCGCGCGCAACATCGAGAACGGCGGCTCGCTGACCATCCTGGCCACCGCGCTGGTCGAGACCGGCTCGCGCATGGACGAGGTGATCTTCGAGGAGTTCAAGGGCACCGGCAACATGGAGCTCAAGCTCGACCGGAAGCTCTCGGACAAGCGCATCTTCCCGGCCGTCGACGTGGACGCCTCCAGCACCCGCAAGGAGGAGATCCTGCTCGGCAGCGAGGAGTTGGCCATCGTCTGGAAGCTCCGCCGGGTGCTGCACGCGCTCGACTCGCAGCAGGCGATCGAGCTGCTCCTGGACAAGATGAAGC
>NZ_JBHVET010000759.1:0-3925 GCF_042802135.1 Kitasatospora sp. NPDC057512 | reverse complement strand
GCTGAGCGACACCGCCGGTGCCCCGGCCGGGGCACCGGCGGCCGGTCACCGGGACCGCGCCGCGGTCTCGTTCTCGTCGCCCCGCAGGTTGCCGGCCTCGCTCCGCAGCCGCCTGCCGGCGACCGTGTACGTCCTGGCCGTGTCCCGGTTCGTCACCCGGTCGCCGACCGCGCCCGCCAGCTCCCCGATGCTCTCCACCAGCCCGGCGAGCGCACCCAGCAGCGCCGCCTCCTCCTTCTCCGGAACCTTCTCCCGGCTGCTGTCCCGCGCCTTCGGCAGCGCGTTCTCCCGCACCTGCCGCTCCGCCTCGCCGACCGCGTCGACCATCGCCCGTATCCCGCTGTCCAATCCGGCCCCCTCGTCTCCCCGCGACTCCGTCGTACCTCGCGAGCCTTCCCACCCCACCCGCCGTTTAGGCCCAGCCCGACGCGCGGCCCCTGGGAACTGCCCCTAGCGTGGTCCGGGGACCGCCCGACCAGCCCCGGGGCCGAGACCCGGGCCCCGCACCAGGAGGCATGCCGACCATGACCGCCAACCTCTCCGAGCTCACCGGCGACTACGTCCTCGATCCCACCCACACCCGGATCGGCTTCGTCGCCCGCCACGCGATGGTGACCAAGGTCCGCGGCGCGTTCCACCGGTTCGAGGGCACCGCCCACCTGGACGGCGGCGACCCGTCCCGCTCCTCCGGCCAGGTGGTGATCAAGGCCGAGAGCATCGACACCGGTGTGGAGCAGCGCGACCAGCACCTGCGCACCAACGACTTCCTGGACGCGCCGAACTTCCCCGACATCACCTTCCGCTCCACCGCGGTCGAGGTCCGCTCCGACACCGACTACCGGGTCACCGGGGACCTGACCATCAAGGACACCACCCGCCCGGTCACCATCGACTTCGAGTACACCGGCAACGCCGTCGACCCGTACGGCAACCTGCGGGTGGGCCTGGAGGGCTCGGTCACCATCAGCCGCAAGGAGTACGGCGTCACCTGGAACGCGGCGCTGGAGGGCGGCGGCGTCCTGGTCGGTGACAAGGTCGTCCTGGAGTTCGACATCTCGGCGATCCGCCAGGGCTGACTCCTCCCCGAACGGCCGGAACCGGTACCCCCACGAACGGGTTCGCGCCGCAGCCCGCCGAACCGCCGGACCGCGGGGCGGCCGCCCGGCTAGTCTCCTGGCATGCCAACAGAAGACTCCCTCGCGACCGGCCAGCGCTCCCTCGGCGACCCCGCCCTCGACTACCCGCTCTGGCCCCCGCTCACCGCCGGCTGCCCGCGCACCAGCACCGAGGACGTCTCCTACCCCGTCGAGGTCGACTACGCCTACGACAAGGCCGACCCGGCGGGCCTGTTCGCCCCCGCCCCGGTGCGCGGCGGCCTGGAGCGCTGGGCCCCGCTGCTGCCGCCGCTGCTCGCGCCGGGCCTGGGCGAGGGCGCCACCCCGCTGGTGGAGGTCGCGCCCGGGGTGTACGTCAAGGACGAGTCCCGCAACCCCACCTGGAGCCACAAGGACCGCCTGAACCGCTGCACCACCAGCGCCGCCGTGGGCGCCGGTGCGCCGGGCCTCGCGGTCGCCTCCTCCGGCAACCACGGTGCCTCGGCCGCCGCCTACGCCGCCCGCGCCGGACTGCCCTGCGTGGTGATCACCGGCCCGGACACGCCGCCGAACGTCGACGCCTTCCTCAACGCCTACGGCGCGGTGGTGCTCCCGGTGCCGTGGGAGGCCCGCTGGCCGCTGCTGCGCCAGGTGGTCGACCGGCTGGGCCTGCACCCGGTCAGCAACCTGACCACCACCCACACCGGGCACGCGTACGGGCCCGAGGGCTACAAGACCGTCGCGTACGAGATCTTCCAGGACGTCGGCCTGCCGAGCGCGGTGTTCGTCCCGACCGGCTACGGCGAGCTGCTCTTCGGCGTCTGGAAGGGGTTCGCCGAACTGCACCGGCTGGGCCTGACCGACCGGGTGCCGCGCATCCACTCCTGCGAGACGGCCGCCTCCGGTCCGCTCGCCCGGGCGATCGCCGACGGTCTGCCGGCCACCCACGTGACGGTCGGCCCGAGCGACGCGTACTCGATCACCTCCCCGGTCAGCGGCTACCGGGGCGTGCTCGCGGTCCGCGCGAGCGGCGGCCGGGCGCTGACCCTGGACGACGGCCAACTCGCCGACGCCCAGCGGGAGCTGGCCCGGGCGGGGCTCTGGACGGAGCTGTCCGCGGCGGCCGGTCTGGCCGGGCTGCGCAGCCTCGGCGAGCCGGACCTCTCCGACGGCCCGGTGGTCTGCGTGTCGACCTCCAGCGGCTTCAAGGACAAGGGCGTCGGCACCCGCAGGACCGAGCCGGTCGCCCCGGACTGGGACGCGGTCGAGCGCCGCCTGCGGGCGGGCGGCATCACCGGCTGAGCGCACGGTCCTTCACCGCCGCGAGGCCTGCTGTTCGCCCGCTCGTCCCTGCTCGTAAGGTCGCCGTAGGGTCGGTGTTCGCCGAGCGCCAGCAGGCTTGCACCCTCCGTCAACTCCCGTCTCCTGCCGAAGGTAGCCACCGTGTCGCGTTCCCTCCGCCGCCTGCTGCCGCTCGCCGTCGCCGTCGCGGCGGTGCCCGTGCTCGCCCTGCCCGCCCTCCCGGCCGGCGCGGCCTCGTACGGCACCCCGACGATCACCTTCTCGGCCGGGTACCTGTCCGGTGCCGTCGGCGCCACCGGCGACCCGACCGTGACGGTGACGGTCGCCCAGTCCGGCGCCTCGGCCTCGGCGCTGACCGTCGCCGCCTCGGCCACCACCCGCAGCGCCGTCGCCCGCACCGGCGACGTGACGGTGAGCGGCACCGGCGGCGCCCGCACCCTGGCGGTCGCCGCCCAGGGCGCCGGCTACGCCGACCTCACCATCAAGGTCACCGGCCTCGGCGGCAAGAGCGCCACCCGCACCCTGCACTACGCCGCCTCCCCCGCCGTCCGGTCCTCGGCGACCAGCCGCTACCTGACCGGCTCCAGCGACGCCTCGGCGGCCGTGGACGCGGGCGGCGGCTTCATCCTGGTCGGCGACGACGAGTCCAACACCCTGCGCCTGTACGACCGCGACAACTCCGGTGCGCCGGTCCGCACCTGGGACTTCAGCTCGGCCCTCGGCGTCTCCAAGGAGATCGACATCGAGGCCGCCACCCGGGTCGGCGACACCATCTACTGGACCGGCTCGCTCGGCAACAACAAGGACGGCGTGGTCAAGCCCGACCGGCACACCGTCTTCGCCACCACCGTCACCGGCTCCGGCGCCGACACCCGGCTGTCCCTGGCCGGCTCCTACCACGGCCTGCGCGACGACCTGATCGCCTGGGACGACGCCCACGGCAAGCGCTACGGCTTCGCGGCCGGCGCCGCCGACGGCCAGGCGCCCAAGCAGATCGACGGCTTCAACGTCGAGGGCCTGGAGTTCGCCCCCGGCAGCACCAGCACCGCCTACATCGGCTTCCGCGCGCCGCTCACCCCGGCCGTCACCGGCGGCCGGGCGCTGCTCGTGCCGGTCACCAACCTCCCGTCCCTGCTGAACGGTTCGGCCGCGCACGCGACCTTCGGCGACCCGGTCGAGCTGGACCTCGGCGGGCTGTCCGTCCGTGACATCCGCCGCAACGACCTCGGCCAGTACCTGATCGTGGCCGGCTCCTGGTCCGCCGAGGACAACTCCGCCCCGTACGCGCTCTACCGCTGGAACGGCCAACCCGGTTCCAGGCCGACCAAGCTGCTCGACCTGCCGACCAGCGACTACGGCGCCTGGGAGGCCGTCCCGGACGTCCCGGACCTGGACGCCCCCGGCGCCCGCGCCCAGCTGATCACCGACGACGGCTCCGCCGACCTCTACGGCGACGGCACCGCCGCCAAGGACCTCACCCACCCCGAGTGGAAGAAGTCCCGCAGCACCTGGTTCACCCTGAGCTGACC
>NZ_JBHVET010000758.1:0-3943 GCF_042802135.1 Kitasatospora sp. NPDC057512 | reverse complement strand
GCCGGAGCCTGCGTCCGCTGACCGCCGCCGGGGCCCGCGTCCGCCGAGCCCCGGCCCCCCGTCATCCCCTGATCCGCCACAGTCCGAAAAGGAGCACAGCCATGCACATCCTCATGATCGAGTGCAACCCGAACGGGATCGCCGGTATCGCGAACGCCCTGGAACTGGGCCACGACGTCACCCTGGTCTCGGTCGACCCCGACTTCTACCTCAGCGTCTCGCCGCTGACCGAGGCCGCCTACGCCCACCCGAACTGCCAGGTCGTCAAGAGCGAGCAGGCCTTCTCCCTCGACGAGCTGACCGACCTGGCGCGGCGGCTGCACGAGGCCAAGCCGATCCACGGCGTCACCACGTACAGCGAGTACCACACCGTGCACACCGCCGCCGTCGCCGAGGCGCTCGGCCTGCCCGGCATGAGCGTCGAGGGCGCCCGCAACGCCCGGCACAAGCACCTCACCCGCACCACCCTGGCCGGCACCGGCGTCCGCCAGCCGCGCTTCGCGGTGGCCACCGACCCGGCCGAGGTGGAGGCCGCCGTCCGCGAGGTCGGCTTCCCCTGCGTGGCCAAGCCCTCCGACGGCACCGCCAGCCTCCACGTCCTGCACCTCAAGGACGAGGAGGACCTGCGCGAGTACCTCGCCGAGCTGGCCCAGGTCGCCGACTACGGGCGCGGCGTCGTGCGCATCCCGGAGATCGTCATCGAGGAGTTCGTCACCGGCGAGCTGATCTCCGTCGAGTCCTGCGTGCTCGCCGGGGGAGAGGTGGTCAACCTCGGCCTGACCGACCGCTCGCTCAGCGGCTTCCCGTACTTCATCGAGATGGGCCTCACCTACTTCAGCGGTCACCCGCTCCAGGAGGAGCTGTTCGCCGCCACCACCGCCGTGCTGAACGGGCTCGGCGTGGACTTCGGCTTCATCCACACCGAGTGGCTGCTGGGCCCGGACGGCCCGGTGCTGTGCGAGGTCAACGGCCGCCTGGCCGGCGGGATCGTGCCGACCCTGATGGAGATCACCTCCGGCGTGGACCCGTACCTGGAGGTCATCCGGCTGGCCCTCGGCGAGCGGCCCGAGCTGGCCTTCCCCCGCGAGACCACGGCCAGCGGCCACTGGTTCGGCTCCCCGGTCGCCGGGACGGTCGAGGCGATCGGCTTCGACGCCCTCACCGACCTGCCCGGCTTCCACAGCGCCCTCGGCTACAAGAAGCCCGGCACGGCCGTGAACCGGCTGTCCCGCAGCAACTTCGACTGGATCGGCCACATCATCTTCACCGGCGGCGACCGGGACGAGGCCGCCAAGCGCTGCCACGACGGCCTGGACCGCATCGACCTGCGCCTGTCGGTCGAGGTGGCCCGGTGAGCGCGGCCACCCCCGAGCAGCGGCGGCCCGCCGTACTGTCGGGCGTGGCCGTCCCCGCCCTGGACGCCGAGGCGCTGTTCGACGTGACCGTCGAGGACGGGGTCTTCACCCGGATCGAGCCCTCGGGCACCCGCCGCGGCGACGAGCCGGAGCTGTGGCCCGGCTACACCGAGACCCACGCCCACATCGCCCTGCCCGCCAACTTCGACGACACCGCCGAGGACCCGCGGATCATCGCCCTCCAGTACCTCTACCACGGTGTCACCCACGTGGTGGACATGTTCGGCTACCCGATGGTGGCCGACGCCTGGGAGGCCGGCCGGGCCGCGTCGGACCTGCCGTACCCCGAACTGGTCCACTGCGGCTACGCGGTGACGGCGATGACCAACGCGGCGGGCCTGTCCGGCCACGGCGTGGAGTTCCCGACCCCGGTGTACATGCTCGCGGTCGAGGCCGACCTCGACCAGGCGCTGCGCAACAACGCCGAGCGCGGCGCGACCTTCCTCAAGGTCATGTTCACCGACGGCACCGAGCAGCCGGGCTCCAAGGTGCGCTTCTCCCGGCTGTCGGAGCGGGTGCTGCGGTTCACCGCCCGGATCGCCGCCGAGCGCGGCATCACCGCGGTGATCGACTGCAACACGCTGGAGGAGACCCGCTGGGCCTACGACTGCGGCTTCCGGCTCTTCGCCCACACGGTCCGCGACCGCACCCTCGGCGACGCCGAGTGGAAGGACCTGGCCGGCGCCCGGTTCGTCTCCACCCTCTCCGGGCTGCGCCCGATGATCATGACGGCCGACGACTTCCTCGCCGCGTACGGCCGGGAGGGCTTCGCCGAGACCCAGGACGTCCGCAACCTGGACGCCGTCCGCGGACTGGAGCAGCCGTACGGGATCACCTACGGCCTGCAGGAGACCCGCACCGGCGCGCTGGGCGACATGCGCCGCAACGCGCTGGCCGCGCTGCGCGAGGGCAACCTGCTGGTCGGCACCGACTCGGGCAACACCGGTGCGTACCACGGCTACTCCCTCCTCGGCGAGCTCGACCTGCTGCGCGGGGACGACCCCTCGCTCGCCGGGGCGCTGCGCCACCAGGCCACCGTCGGCGGCCGGCGCTACTTCGACGAGCTGCGCGGCGAGTCCGGCGCCGCCCACCCGATCAGCGTCGGGGCGCCGGCCACCTACAACCTGCACGCACCGGGCCGGCCGCTCTCCGCGCTGCCCACCGCCACCGTCGTGCGCGGGACGCCGATCGACCGCCAGGCGGTCGCCCGGGCCATCGCCGGGCTCCGCGCCGCCGCGGCGGACGGCACGACGACGCACGACACGAAGGAGGGGGCGGCCCTGTGACCGTCGACCGCAAGCGGGCGCTGATCGGCGTCAACGCCGGCATCCTGCTCGCCAACACCGGCAGCTACATCTGGTTCCCCGTGCTGGTGGCCTCGCTCGGCGGGGTGGACAGCGGCTTCTGGGCCGGCGTCGTGATGGCCATGACGTACGTCGGGCGGCTGCTCGCCACCTTCTTCTACGAGGGCGTGGCGCTGCGCATCGGCATCCGCGGTGCGGTCTTCCTCGGTACCGCCCTGGAGGCGGTGGCGCTGGGCCTGATGGGCTTCGGCACCGGGGTGCTGGTCTACGCCGTGCTCGCCTTCTTCATCGGCTTCGGCTCCGGCACCTCCTTCCCCGGCCTGAAGAACGTCCTCGCCTCCTACCCCGACGACGAGCGCCCCAAGGCCTTCTCGACCTTCCAGATGGCCGGCCAGGTGGGCGTGTTCGGCGGCGCCATGCTGGGCGCCGTGCTCGCCGACGTCGAGCTGCGCACCCTGTTCTCGGTGGTGTTCGCGATCTTCCTCGCGTTCTGCCTGGCGGCCTCGTCCTTCATCCCCCGGGACGGCTTCCAGCCCCCGGCGCCGGTGGAGCCCGGGGCCGGGGCGGCGGCCCGCAAGCCGCTGTTCTCCACCGCGGTGTTCAAGGGCATCGACATCCGGGGCGCCACCCGCTACTTCCTGCTGTCGGCGGTGTTCTGGTTCCTGTCGATCGGCTTCATCGTCGGCATCCCGCTGCACATGGAGCGGTACGTGCCGCAGTGGGCGCCCTCCTCGCCGTTCTGGATCACCGGGCTGAGCATCCTGGTGCTCCAGTACCCGGTGTTCAAGTTCCTGATCGGCCGGTTCAGCCCGGCCGTGGTGATGGCGATCGGCCTCACCGGCATGACGGTGGCGTTCACCGCCCTCGGCGCGGGGCGCGGCGCGGCCTGGGTGGTGGTCGGGGCGCTGACCGTGGTGCTGGGCGAGATCCTCTTCGTGCCGTCCTTCGACATGTGGATCGCCCGCAAGGTCCCCGAGCGCCAACTCGCCAAGGCGATGGGGGCGATGCACTTCTTCCGCAGCGCCGGGAACATGGCCGGCTCGGTGCTCGCCGGTGTGCTGTTCGACATGTCGCGCTCCGCCGGGGTGCCGGGCGCGAACTGGTACGTCGACGCGGTGGTGGCCGCCGGCTGCGCGGTGGTCTGCCTGGTGGGCCGGAAGGAAGCCGCCGAGGCCGAGGTCGTGCCGGAGCCGGCGGACGCCGACCAGGCGGACGCGCTGGGCC
>NZ_JBHVET010000757.1:0-3946 GCF_042802135.1 Kitasatospora sp. NPDC057512 | reverse complement strand
CGGACTACCGGCCCAGTGCCGTTCGCGGGCGGTCCCGCAGGGGGCTACTCGCCGAAGCCCGAGGGGCCGAGCGGGTCGGGCTGCCGGGGCGGGTACGGGTTGACCTTCGGGCACATCAGCTTCCCGGGGTCGGGCAGCGGTACCAGCAGGTCGCTGATGTCCCTCGGCTGCTTGCACTGGCCGTTGGGCGCGTAGCGCGAGCAGTGCCCCTCGGTGTCGGCGGTGCTCTGCGCGATCCAGGCCAGCGCGCCGGGGCCCCAGTGCGGGTCCGGCATGTACTTGCTGGCGGTGGCGGAGCCGGCCATGCCGAAGAGCAGGCCCAGCGCGCAGATGGCGCCGACGGCCACACCGCGCGGGTTGAGGCGCAGCGGCAGCCGGCGGCCGGTGTCCTCGGCCGACTCGGCGGCGGGGGCCGCGGCGGGGCCCTGGCGGCGGCGGACGATCAGGTAGCACGCCAGGCCGACGAGGACCAGCAGGCAGTAGAGCAGCTGGGCGCTGGTGCGCGGGTAGAGCATGACGGCCTGGTCGCGCTCCATGTGGGAGGCGTACCAGTAGCGCATCAGCAGGGCGCTCGCGGTACAGGCGGCGGCGGTCAGGACGGTGGTCCGGCCGATCCCGAGGGCCAGCGCCACGCCCAGGCCGACCAGCAGGAGGATCGTGAAGAGGCCGACCCCGCCGATCTCGCCGGGGACCGGCCAGGTGCTCTGGCCGTCGGTGCCGGGGAGGTCGTCGCGCCACATCGCGAAGTAGGTCGGCTCGGTGTAGGTGTCGAAGTAGCAGTACCGGTCGATCGTGCTGCCGGCGGAGCCGAGCAGCCGGACCAGGTAGACGCCGGAGACGAGCAGGAAGACCCCGCCGGCGGCGCCGATCGCGCACAGGCCGTTGAGCAGGCCGGGGGTTCCGCCGGTCCGGCGGGCGCGCAGCAGCAGCACCACGGTGAGGACCACCACTCCGGCCGCGGACCACACGAACCAGCCGGAGTAGAGGAGGAACAGCAGCCCGATCCCGAGGCCGAGCACGGCGCCGCGGACGGCCGCGGTGCGGCGCGGGAGCTCCGGCGCGCGCTGGATGAGCCGCATCAGCTTCGCCAGCACGGGGAGGAAGGCGACGAGCACGAAGGTGGTGTACGGCTTGTACGGCTGCGCCATCGGCAGGGCGGCGGTGACGCCGATCCCGAGCGCCCAGAGCGGGGGCAGCAGCAGCCGCCAGGACAGGTAGGCGAGCGGGCCGAGCATCGCGACGAACAGCAGGTCGACGAGCTTGAGCGCGTAGCCGACCTGCCCGTGGGTGACGTGCTCGGCGACGAAGGCGACGATGTGCGGGAACAGCGGCGGGTAGGCGCCGTCGAGGGACTTGCCGTCCATCAGGGCGCCGACCCAGGCCTGGAGGCTGCCGGAGTCGCCCTGCTGGGCGTACAGCGGCCAGTTGGTGTCGCGCAGCGCGAGCGAGATGCCGGCCGCCAGGACGCCGGAGGACAGGCCGGCGACCGCGGCGGCGGCGAACCGCACCGGGAGGTCCGCCCAGCGGCGCATCGCCGGCACCAGGACCAGGACCACGATGCCGATCAGCAGCAGGAGCCGGAGCTGGAGCGCGGCGAGACCGCTGACCTGGCCGACCCTCGACATGGGGTTCAGCCGGACGGACCAGGCCAGCCCGGTCATCAGCAGCGCCGCCGTGGCCGCGGTCAGGATCTCCGCGGTCCAGAGGACGGCGGGGAGGCGAAGAGCGGCGGCCCGTCTCCTCTGACTGGGCGGTATGCCCTGATGCCTGCCCTCGGCGGGGGCGGGCTGGACGCTCGTCGTCACTGTTCGGTCCTTCTGCTCTCCCGCAGCGGTTCGGATGCGGGGGCGGTGTGTGGTTTCGGTGGCCGGACACCGCGATTCTGCCAGCACCTCGGTCGGGGGATCCGCACGGGCCGAACCACCGTTCCCGTACGGGCCGTTGTCGTCAACGGGGGAGGAGCGCGTTGGCTCCGGCCGATCACCGCGTGGCACACTGCCGATGCGCTTCGACGAGTGGTGGGAGCCGTGGCGGGCCGTCCGGAGCCGGCCATGACGAGATCGTCAACTCATACAAGTAGGGAAGTGTCTCGGTGCAGCCGCTGATCGACTCTGCCCACACGTCCGACGGGCCGGGCCGGGGTGAGGAAGGCGGCGGGAGCGCGCCCGCCACCCGGGCCCCGGCCGTGCCGCCCCGGCTGCGGGCGCTGGCCGCCCACCGCTGGTTCTGGCCGGTGGTCCTGCTGCTCGGGTACGGCGGGCAGGTGGTGTTCCGCCTGGTGCTGTCGATCCACAACTACTTCCCGTCGGTGCACGCCGACGAGGACTCCTACCTGGTGATCGCGCGGGTGCTTGCCGGGCGGCCGACCACCGAGATGCCGGTCGGCGTGGTGATCCCCGGCGGCTACCCGCTGCTGATCTCGCCGGCGCTGCGGATCGCCGACAACCCGGCCGCCGCGTACCACCTGATCATGGGCGTCAACGCGCTGCTCAACGCGCTGGTGTTCCCGCTCGCCGTGGCGGCGGCGCGCCGGGTGGGCCTGTCCCGGCCGCACGCGTACCTGGTGGGCACCGCCGTGGCGCTGGTGCCGCCGGTGGTCTTCTACTCCCAGTTCGTGATGTCGGACACCGTGCTCCCGGTGATCCTGCTGGCCTGGCTGCTCGCGATGCACGGCTGGCTCTCGCCCGGCACGACGCGCCGCCGCACGCTGTACGCGGCGGGGATGGGCCTGGGGGCCGGCTTCGCGCTGGCCACCCACGACCGCGGCGGCGTGGTCGTGGCGCTGACCGCGCTGGTCCTGGTGGTGGTGCTGGCCGCCGGCTGGGCGCCGCGGCTCGCCTCGCTGGCCGGTGCCGGCGGGCTCGGGCTGTCGTACCTGGGCGCGAAGCTGCTGGCGGGCTTCGTCGAGAACCAGTTCAAGGACGTGCCGCCGAGCACCGTCGGCAACAAGGTCTTCGAGAACCTCGGGGACAGCAAGTACATCGGCACGATCATCGCCCGGACCTTCGGGCAGCTCTGGTACTTCATGACCTCGACGTACGGCTTCGGGGCGGTCGCCCTGGTGCTGTGCGTGGTGGTCGTCTTCCGGCGCCGGTACACGGTGGCCGAGCGGGTGGTGGCCTTCACCATGGTGGCCCTGCTGTTCGGCACCGCGCTGGCCTCGGCGGCCGGGCTGGCGGACAACGACCGGACCGACAACTGGGTGTACGCCCGGTACTGCGCGGTGCTGGTGCCGATGTTCCTGGTGGTCGGCCTGGCCGCGCTGTGGCGGGCCGGGGTCCGCGCGCTGCTGTGGACGGCGCTGGCCGGCGTGGCGGTGATCGGGATCATCCAGCTGTCGGTCGGCGCGTACGCGGGTGCCGCGCTCAAGCTCTGGGTCAGTCCGTGGACGGTGCCGGACGCGATGTTCCTGGCCTCGACCTGGGACGACCTGCACATGGTCCGGACGAGCTTCGGCGCGCTGGCGGTGCTGGGCGCCTGCCTGCTGCTGCGGGTGGCCGGCGGGCGCCGGGTGGTGGCCGCGGTGGTGGGGTGCGTGACGGTGTTCGCCGCCTACGCGACGGTCGCCGTCACCGACAACGTCTCCGAACCGCACGCCAAGGCCCGCAAGTACCAGGCGGTGGGCGTGGCCAAGGAGGCGGGCCTGCGCAAGGGCGACAACGTCGTCCTGGACATGGACCTCGACTGGGACACCCGGATGTCGATGGCCTACGAGGTCTACTGGGGCCGGGTCTGGTCGGACGACCTGAAGGACGGCTCCGCCCCGCCGGAGGCGGCCACCGCGTACCTGGCCGGCTGGAGCAAGGGCGACCTGCCGCAGGCCAGCTGGCCGGACGCGCGGCCCGGCTGGCACGTCGCGAAGTTCAACAAGGACAGGGGCTGGGTGCTCTGGCGCAAGGACTGACCGCGGACGTCACCCCATCGGGGCCGGTGAGGAGCGCCTCAC
>NZ_JBHVET010000756.1:0-3973 GCF_042802135.1 Kitasatospora sp. NPDC057512 | reverse complement strand
CCCCCACCGTCGATCGGATCAGGTGAGGCGAACGGTCAACCGTTCCTCGTCGGGACGCCCTTCATCGTTCTCGGCCGCCCGGGTGAGGACCTGGACGATCCGCTCGAACACCTCGGCCCCCAGCCGTTCACGGCTGGTCGCAGAGTCCTCCCAGACGATCTCGACCGGCCGCTCGACATCGGTGCTCAGGCGGTCCCAGAGCGCGTTGAGGTTCCGCCCGTAGTAAGGGCCGAAGTCGAGCGGCCCCGCCAGCGCGTCGTGGACGTCCGACACGGTTCGGATCCGCGATCCGTCGATGGTGACCCGCATGTTCCTGCTTCCGGTTCGAAGGTCGTCCGGATGAGCGGGGGAGGCCCCGGTACCGCCCTACGGACGGTGCCGGGACCCCCACTCCTCCGGCGGGCTGTCAGCCGGTGCTCGGACCCGGTGGATCACCGGTCCCGCCGGCGGGCGGGTGGCTCCAGCCCGAGCCGTGTCGCACGGTGAGGACTCCGCAGACGACGAATCCGTCGTGCGCGCCGTCCCCCTGGGAGACCCGGAGCTTCAGGAACTTTCCGGCATGGCGCTCCGGGATCGGGTGGAAGGCGTCGATCTCCCGGGTGTCCTCGCTCTCCGTGACGGAGAGCGAGGTGTAGCTGGAGGCCGTCTTCATGGCGAGCACGTCGCCGAAGACCAGGTCCACGTAGTCCGTGTAGTCCTCGCCCGGCCTTCCCCGCAGGACCAGCGTCCTGAGGGACTTGCTGTACGACCAGAGGATGACCTCATGGTCCAAGTACAGGGGCAGGGAACGCCGGCGGTCGGCCATCGTCCGTCCTCTCTCAGTCCTTGAACGGGCTGTCTGCGGGGTCATCGCCGTTGTACCAGTGGATGCGTTTCTGCACGGAGGGCGGGGCATCCCTCATCATCGCGAGTTCCCATGCGGTCAGGTCGGAAGCGTAGGGATTGTTCAGGTTCGCGGTCTTCGCCCACTCCTTGGCGTCCGTGATGCCCTTCAGGTTGAAGTAGATCTCGGTCGTGCTGTCGGGCGACAGGGCGGCTCGTACGATCTTCTCGAAGTCCTTGCCTTCCGCCGACCACTGGTGCCAGTGCGAGGCGTCGTGCTTGTCGCCGAAGTTGTCGAGCATGTACTTGTCTCCGTTGTACTCGGAGAGTCCCAGGGCGATGCGGTCGCAGTCACCGTTGTGGACCAGGACCGGCGTGGCGCCCGCCAGCACGTAGTACGTGTGGACGTCACGGACGGTCAGGTTGTACGCGGGCTGGAGGCCCGTCCAGTGCCTCACCGACGCGACCGTCACGGATGCCCCGTCGGCGGTCCGTGGCTGGTCGCCGACGACGACGTCCGCCGCGTCGACCCATGCCTGACGGTTCTGTGACCAGATGGGGTGGTGGGCGGTCGCCGTGACGGTGCCGGAGCCGCCCGTCCCGTCGGTCACCGTGAGGTCGACGAAGTCACGGTCATCCGGTGTCTGGATGGTCGCGTCGACCGGCTGGGCGGTGGTGGTCCCGGTTTCCGGATCCGTGGCGAGGACCCGGTCACCGCGGCTCACCTGCTCGATCGGGCGGTTGCCGCCGTCGGCCATCAGCACCTTGGTGCCGGCCGGGAAGCTGTTGGGAGTCAGGCAGATCCCCACCCTGGAGAAGGCGTCCTCCAGGAAGGGGGTGATCTTGTTTCCGACGAAGGGGAGTTGGCGGGTGAGGTCGAGGAGCTTGGACGCGGGTCTGGCGAGGACGCCCCTCGGATCCCTGGTGCAGTCCGGGATCCGGTCGATGGCGTCGCCCTGCACGATCCCGCGGACACAGCCGCCTGCCTGCTTCGCGAGGGTGGGGACGGTGTCGAGGAAGACGGTCCCCAGCAACGACTTCGCCGAGCTGTAGAGCGAGAGGAGACGGTTGTACGCGAGGAGCGCGGCTTCGGCGGCCGGTCCGACGAAGGTGTCGATCGCCCAGTCGACCGGCGCCAGGAACGGGGCCGGCAGCCATGGAATGTTGGGGTGGAGGAAGTCGTACGGGCCGCCACCGATCGGGTCGTGTCCGCCCCCGCCCTTGCGGTCCTCGTCCTCGATCTTCTTGCGCTGCTCTTCGGTCTGCTGTTGCTTGGCCGACTCCCGCTGGGCCCAGACGACCGCGTCCTCCAGCTTCAGCTCCAGCGCCAGCGCCTCCGCCTTGCGCTCCTCGATGCCCTTGATCGCGGCGGTGTCGAAGGCCGACGCGGCCGCGGCGGCGGCGGTCTGGGCGTCCTTGCCGGCCGCCAGGGCGGAGGCACGGGCCTCGTTGGCGGCGCTGTAGGCGGCGTTCGCCGAACCCCGGGCCTCGACCTCGGAGTACCGGGCCCGCTGAACGGAGTAGCGGGCGCTCGCGTAGGCCGCGTTGGCGGTGCTCCTGGCGGCGTTGGCGTTCTTCGAAGCGGTGGCCGCTCGTGCGGCGCTGCCTTCGGCCTGCTTGGCGCGGTCCTGGGCCTGGGAGGCGTAGCCGGCCGCCTTGGTGGCGGCCGCCTTGGCCTGTCCGGCGGCGGCTTCGGCTTCGGTCTGGGCGTTGTTGGCCACGGCCGCGGCCTGGGCGGCCTCTGCGGCGGCCTGCTGAGCGTAGGCCACGTTGGCCGCGCCCTCGGCGATCAGGCGCTCGATGTCCGCCTGGTGGGCGCCGGTGAGCTCGTCCTTGCGCTGGGCCATGTACCGGCCACCCGCGACGAAGCCGCGGAGCATCTCCGGTGTGCCTTCGAGGGCGACCCGTGCCGCGGCGTCGAGTTCGGGGCCTGCGCCGTTGCGCAGTTGGGCGGCGAGAACCTTGTCGTCGGAGACCTGCGCGTTGTAGCGGCCGGAGCCGAGGTACTCGCGCAGCGCGTCGACGGTGCCGGTGCTCAGTGCCTTCTGAGCCGCGGCCTTGACTCCGGGGCCCGCCTCGTTGGAGGACTGGGCGACGGAGATCTGGTAGTCCTTGGCCGCGGCGTCGTACTGACCGGTGGCCAGGAAGGCGGTGACGGCCTGGGCGTCGCCCTTGAGGGCCTGGGCGGCGGCCGATCGCACACCGGCCATCTCGGACTCGGTGGCGAGGTGGACGACCCGGGCGCGGTCGTCGGCCTGGACGGCCTTGGTGCGGCCGCTGCGGATGTAGTCGAGCACGGCGGCGTCGCCGCCGGTCAGGGCGACGCGGGCCGCGGCCTGGTCGTAGTCGCCGGAGATCTGCACCGACAGCAGGGCCAGCTTGCGCCCGTCTGTGACCAGCCGTGCGGTGTCGGCGTCCGGCTTGAGGACGGCCTGGGCGAGCCGGTCGGCCTCGTCCTGGTAGCGGCGCGCCTGTTGGACGGCCTCGCCGGTCTGTTTGGCGGAGTCGTCGTAGGCCGCGCGGGCGTCGGCCGCCTTGTCGATGGCGTCGGCGGTGCGGGCGGCGAGGTCTTCGGACTCGGTGCGCTGGGCCAGGTCGCGGACCGTGTTGGCCTTGTCGACCGCGGCAGCCGCCTCGTTGGCCAGGATCTGGGCCTGTTCGGCGTGGGCCCTGGAGTTCGCGGCGGCGGTGGCGGCCTCGCCCGCGTGCTGGGCCGCTTCTTCGGCGGCCTGGGCGGCGGCCTGGGCGTGGGCCCCGGCGCTGGCGGCCAGGGACCTGGCCTCCGCGGCGAACGTGCGCGCGGAGTCCAGCAGGGCGGCGGCGGCCTTGGCCGCGCGGGTCGCCTCCTGGGCGTGGCGCTGGGTGGAGGCCGCGGCCTGCCGGACCCGGGCCGACTGGGCGCCGGCCTGGTCCGCGAAGCCGCCGGCCCTGACGGCGGAGTTCGCCGCGTCGTTGGCGTCGGCGCCGGCCGCGAGGGCCGAGCTCATCGCGATCTTGCTCGAGTCGGCGGCCACCATCGCGTCGTCCAGCGAGCGGGCGGCGGTCAGGGCGTTCTCCCCGGCCTGCTTCGCCAGCACCGCGTCCCGGGACGCCTCGCCGGCCATGGCGCGGTCGGAGGCCGCGGCGGCGGCCGACCGGCGCGCCTTGGTGG
>NZ_JBHVET010000755.1:0-3992 GCF_042802135.1 Kitasatospora sp. NPDC057512 | reverse complement strand
GTGTTGGTGGACCAGATCGCTCCGCCGATGCCTTCGCCGCCGTCGGCCTTGTAGACGACGAGGTTGCCGTCGTCCTGGAGCTTCAGGAAGGCGCCCGCCGACCAGAAGGTGCCGGAGGACCAGAGGCTGCGGCTGCCGTCCGCGGAGTAGACGACGGCGTTGCCGTCGGCCTGGATCCGGAGGGAGACGTTGCTGTTGCCGGCGGTGTTGCTGTGCCACAGGACCGCGTTGTCGCTGAGGCGGTAGAGGACGAGGTCACCGTCCCACTGCATCGCCAGGCGGGTGGTCTTCGCGTACACCTGCTGGCCGGCCACCAGCTGGGTGCCGGAGCGGAAGGTCGTGGCGCTCCAGACGGAGTTGGCGACCGTCTCAGCAACGTTCTTCTTGTAGAGCGCGAGGGTGCCGTCGTCCTGGAGCTTGAGGAACGCGCCGCTCTGGCCCCAGGTGTTGGAGCCCCACAGGGCGCCGGTGCCGGCGGCCGGGTTGCCGTCGCTCTTGTAGAGGACGAAGTTGCCGTCCGTCTGCACGTACGCCCACGCCCCCTTGTTCCCGGAGGTGTTGGTGTTCCAGGTGGGCTCGGCGTCGGCGCGGCGGTAGCGCACCAGGTTGCCGTCCGCCTGCATCTCGACCACGGCGGTCTGCGACTGGAACCACTGACCGGGCTTGATCTTGGTGTCGCTGTTCAGCTTCTGGTCCAGGCGGGTGGTGCCGGCGGACCACACGGTGGAGCTGCCGTCGGCCTTGACCATGGCCACGTTGCCGTCGTTCCGGAGCTTGAGGAACGCGCCGCTCTGGCCCCAGGTGCCGGAGGCCCACAGGGCGCCGGTGCCGGCGGCCGGGTTGCCGTCGCTCTTGTAGACGACGAGGTTGCCGTCCGGCTGGACGTACGCCCAGGCGCCGTTGTTGCCCGAAGTCCCGCTCTCCCACAGGATCCCGTTGTCGACCTGCCGGTGGGTGACGACCAGGTCGCCGTCCGGCCGCATGGTCAGCTTCAGGTCCGCGCCGACGACCGACTGCCCGGCGGTCAGCTTGGTGTCCGACTTGACCGACACGCCGCCGGCGGCCACGGTCGAGGAGACCCATCCGCCGAGGTCGTCGACGCGGGTGGCGGTCGCACCGGTGCGGGTCTCGGTGGCCGGGGCGTCGAGGCAGCCGCCCTGCCAGGAGCGGGAGGCGACGGCGACGAGTTCGGCCTTGCCGCCCGTCTCGCGGATCGTGGGGGCGCCGGTGTCGCCCTTGCAGACCGCCGCGCCGCCGGTGCCGGTGATGTTGATGCCGGTCGCGCTCACGGTGCCGAGGGTGAAGGAGCCGGTGTGGGGCTTCAGCGGGGCCCACTCGTCCTTGGTGCGGCCGTATCCGGCCACCCGCAGGGTCTCTCCCGAGGTGGGGGCGGTCGTGGCGAACGCCGGCGGGGTAACGCCGTCCACGGCGGTGGCCAGGCGGGCCATCACCAGGTCACGCTCCTGCCGCGGCACCAGCTCGGCCACGTCGGCGGACTTGGCGCCCACCGTGACGGTCGTCTTCCACTTCGGCGCGCCGGCCGCCAGCGTCTGCGGCTGTGCGGGGTCGTCGGAGAAGCAGGACGCGGCGGTCAGCACCCAGTAGTGGTCCACCAGCGTGCCGGTGCAGCCGCGCAGGGCGTCACCGACGACGATCCGGGCGGTGTAGGCGTACGAGCCGTCGGCGGCGGCGTCGCCGGTCACCGCGCCGGCCGGGGTGAAGGAGGTCATCGCGCCGGCGGCCGCGGCCGCGGCCGCTATCAGCACGCCCGCTCGTCGGGAGCGGGGCGAGGAGTTGTGAGGCATGAACAGGATTCCCAACGGTAAGAGGTGGATTCGGGTAGCGATCGGCCCGGCCGTTCGGCGTCCTGGCGGTCGGAGTCCCGCTGTGCGGCCCCGTTGGGCTTCGTGGAGTCGGCCGTCGCCTTCGCGGAGTGGGCGCGGAGGGCGTTCGCGCCGCTCGCGGTCCGCGGCGATGCGGGCCGATCGGACGGTTCCGGTCCCGCCACTCACGCGGCGGGGCCGGGACCGGGGGATCAGACGTGCGTCGAACCGCCTGATCGGAGCCTCACTTGGAGGTGGTGATCTCCATCAGGGTGAACGGGCGCTGCTGCGGGTCGGTGAGCTCGCCGACCTTGTTCCAGGTGCCCGGCTTCAGGTCGTGGATCTTGGTCTCGGTGCCGTTCACCATGACCAGGTGGACGGAGTAGTCGGAGGTGGAGACGGCGTAGGTCGACGGCAGCTCCAGGCTGAGCCGGCCGGACGTGCCGGTGGTGGTGAAGCAGAAGCGGCCGCCGCCGACCTTGTCGGTCTCCGCCATGTTCCGGGCGTCGACCTCCAGCAGACCCGGAGCGCAGGGCACCAGGACGATGTGGCCGTCACCGCTCTTGAGTCGGATGCCACGGTCCGCGAAGATCTGGTCCGCGCCGGGGTAGGCGAAGTCCTCCACGGCCGGCGGCGGAGTGTCGTCGGCGGTCAGCGCCTTCGGAGCGGCGGCGGTGCCGCCGGGCGCGGCGGCGGTGCGGTCAGCCGCGACGGCGCCCACGACGCCGGACACCGCGACCGTACCGGCGACCGCGCCGACGATGACCATCTTGGTGATGGAACGCATGAATAAAACCCCCTGATGAGCCGTCAATTGCTGTTCGTTCGCAGCAGACCTGCCGAGTCGGTGCCCGTACCGGCAACCTGGTCGAATGGCGCCTCGGCCACCCCCGGCCCCGACCGGCACCATTGCTATCACGAGCGGGTCGACTTCCGGAAGATCGTTTCCCGCTTCGGAAGCATCCGGAATTCCGTCATGTTCGTATACGGCTCATATGTCCGGGAAGGAGGTCGGCACGGGCGGGTGGGCCGCGGACCGAGCCGCTACCGGGTGGTCCAGATCGCCGCGGTCCCGAATACGACAAGGGACACGAAGACCTGCGCCATCATGGCGGGAGGCCACGTGTTCTCCTCCGACTCGCCCCGCTCCTTCGCCTCCATCAGGCGCTGCGCGAACTTCCTGCGGTGGCCGACCATTCCCACCGGGAAGGACACCACCGCGAACGAGTACATGGCGAGCACCACGGCCGCGTCCATGTGCTTCGCGTAGTAGCTGCCGAGGCCGAAGACCGCCATCGCGGCCGGCGCCAGCGCCATGCTGATCCGGTGCGTGCGCGTGGGCATTCCCGGTACCAGGACCGCCCAGAACACCGCGGTCGCCAGGATCGCGAGCCACCACCACGACACGGCACCAAGCCCCAACGGATACACCGCACACCCCCTCGTCGCGGCTGTGGAGCCCGCGTCGGACGCGGGCTCCACAGCGCTGTTCTGTCACGGCCATTCGAACACGGCCGATCGCTCACTGCCTAGCGATCACCTGATCAGTCGCTGGTGAACCAGCCGACGACGGACGAGACGGCACTGTGTCCGGCCTTCACCAGCCTCTCGCCGACCTTCTCGGTCACCTTCACGCCGAACTTGGCCGCTTCCGCCGCGCCCTTCTCGATCGCGCCGACCACTCGGCCACCGATCAGGGAGAGGCCGACGGTCGCCACCGAACCGATGAACTTGTCGCTGCTGAAGCCGTAGCCGATCCCGGTGTACAGGGCCGCGGCCACGCCCGTCACCAGCGAGAACGTACCGACGGCGGCAGCGAAGGGCTGACCACCCGGAATGAGCATCAGGCCGGCCGCGACGAACCCGCTCCAGGTGCTGACACTGCCCAGGAAGTCTCCGTAGTCCTTGAACAGCTGCTTGTCGTCCTTCGGCGGAGAGCCCGGAGCCGGCTTCTCGGGAGCCGGAGCCGGCGTGGTCACCTTGTCGTTGGCCGGCGTGTTCACCGGGTCGACGTGGTTGGCCTCGTTGGCCTTCGCCTGGGCCGCCGCGGCGGCGGCGGCAGCGGCCTGCTCCTGCGCGCGCTTCTGGGCGGCGATGGCGTGGGCGTCGCTCGCGGCCTGCGACGCCGTGGCGGCGTCCTTGCCCGCCGCGCTCGCGCTGGCCGCGGCC
>NZ_JBHVET010000754.1:0-4006 GCF_042802135.1 Kitasatospora sp. NPDC057512 | reverse complement strand
GCCCTGGAGCGGGGCGCCCGGCCGTAGGGCCCGTCGTCGAACCTCCGGGCCGGGTGGATCCTGACAGCGGTCCACCGGGCCCCGACGGTGGCTCAGCGGGTCCCGACCGCGGCGCGGACGGCCCGGCGGGCGAGCGCCGCGTCGTCGTAGAGCCGACGGATCATGATCCGCTGCTCCTCGCCGGCGCCCGGCACGTCGTACAGCCGGATCTCCCGCATCAGCACCAGAACCAGGTTCACCAGGAAGGCGTCCCGGGCCAGCGTGCCGCCGCTCTGGGCGAGTTGGCTGATCTGGCGGCGTGCCGCGGTGTCCCCGGACAGGACGCTCCAGAGCACCGCCAGGTCGTAGCCGGGCAGGTACCAGCCGGCCTGCTCCCAGTCGACCAGCACCGGGCCGGACGGCGCCAGCAGCATGTTGCTGAGCAGGGCGTCGCCGTGGCAGAGCTGGAGCGGGGTGCTGCCGAGGCCGTGCAGCAGGCCGCGGAGGTCGCCGGCGTCCCGGTCGGTGAGCTGGCCCACCGAGTGGTAGCGGGAGATCTCCAACTGGTAGTCCAGGCGCGGCTGGAAGACGTCGGTCGGCGGCCGCCACAGGTTCAGCGTGCGGACCGCGGTGAGCAGCGCCCGCACCTCGCCCGGGGTGGGCGCGTTGACCGGGTGGCGCTCGCGGGCCGCCGGGCGCCCCGGAACGCGCTCCATGACCAGGACGCACCGGTCGTGGTCGGCCGCCACCAGCCGGGGCAGCCGCACCGGCGGACGGTGCCGGACGAACGCTCGGTAGACCGCCACCTCGTGGTGGAAGTCGGCCACCAGCTGCTCGAAGTACTCACTCCGCACCGCCTGCGGCGCCAGGCACTTGGCGACCACCGGAGCCCGCCCGATGGTGCCCGCCACCAGGATGTGGCGGCTGCCCTCGCGCAGGACCTGGCGCGGGGTGAACGCGGGACATATCCGCGAGACGCCGGCGAGCGCCGCCCGGACCGCCGGGGTCTGGAGCGCCGACGGATCGATCCGCTCCGGGCCGCCGCCGACGGGCAGGCCGGGCCGCCGGGCCCGCAGCACCTGGCCGTCGGCCTGCCGGGCCAGTGGCATCCGGCCGCCGCCCGGCAGGGCGGTCTCGGGGGCCCGCAGGCCCAGCGCGGTACGGCCGGCGGGGCCCAGCGCCGTACGGCCGGTCGGGACGACCCGGGTGTCCGTGGCCCGGCCCTCGGCGCCGCGCGGGACCGCGGGACGGCTCGCCGGGGGCACGGCCTTGGGGCCGGTGCGGCCGGCGGCTGCGGTGGGGGGGCGCAGCGCTGGGCGGGTCGCGGTGGGCGTGGGGGTCGTCGCTGAGGAGTACATGGGCTGAGGGAGGTCCCTTCCGGTCCGTCGGCGGGTGCTTGCCCCGCGGGGGCGGGGGAGGGCCGGTGCCGTGTGCTTCCTGGCGTGACGGCGGCCCTGCGGGTGGTGCGGTACGTCGTGCGGTGCGCTACGTCGCGCGGTACCTCGTGGCGGTGCGGTCGGTGGTGCGCGGGCGCCGGGCACGGACGCGGGGTCAGGAACCCCTGTTCGGCGGTGCTCCGGCCGTCCGCACCCTGGGGAATGCGGTCGGCCGGACTGCCGTGGCCGTGCCCGGCGCTCCCGCGCCACCCGGCCGCGCCACCCCCTCGGGTGAGGACCGGGAGCGCCCCGTGCCACCGTCGGGGGACAGCCCCGACGCTGGTGGGGCGCCGCCCGACCCGGGGGGCGAGGTGGCGCACCCCTACAACACACCCGTCGGGCACTGGCTTAGTAGTCTGGCGGGCCCTGGCGAACGGTGGCGAATGCTCGCCCGGCACTTGCCCGAGCCTCTAGCCTCGGATCAGCCGAGGAACCTGGGGGCTTCGTTGAGCAGGGAACCCAACACCCGACTGGCCGATCTGTTCGTCCTGACCGGATGGTCGAAGGGCGAGCTGGCGCGGCTGGTCAACCGTCGGGGTGCCGCGATGGGGCAGCTGCAGCTGTCCACCGACACGTCGAGGGTACGGCGTTGGATCGAGCAGGGGGAGATCCCGCGCGATCCGGTGCCGAGGGTGCTGGCGGCCGTGTTCACGGAGCGGCTCGGCCGTGTCGTCACCACTGAGGACCTCGGTCTGGAACGACACCGGCCCACCAGGTCCGGAGCGGACGCGTCCGCGGCAGTGCCATGGTCGCCGGATCGAACAGCCGCGGTCCTCACCGAGTTCACGGGAATGGACCTCATGCTGAACCGACGTGGATTGGTGGGCGCCGGAGCCGCGCTCACGGCCGGGGCGGTCATCGCCGACTCGCTGAAGGGCTGGCTGGGCGGGGACGCGGTCGCGTACGCGGCCTCCGTCCCCGGGCCGCGACAGGTGGTCGCCGGGGGCGGAGCGCACCCGGTGGCGGACGTCTACGACGCGGGCCCGGTCGGGCTCGACGAGGTGGAGTCGCTGGAGCACTCGGTACAGGTGTTCCGGGCCTGGGACGCGGCCCGCGGCGGCGGGCTGCAGCGCAAGGCGGTGGTCGGTCAACTGAACGAGGTCGGCGGCCTGTTGACGCACCGGCACGCACCCGCGGTGGAACAGCGGCTGTGGCTGGTCGCGGCCAACCTGGCGGTGCTGGCGGGCTGGATGTCGCACGACGTGGGGCTGGAGCCCACCGCCCAGAAGTACTTCATGATCGCGGCCGACGCGGCCAAGGAGGCCGGCGACCGGCCACGGGCCGGCGAGGCGATCTCCCGGGCCGCGCGGCAGATGGTGCACCTGGGCCGGGCCGACGAGGCGCTGGACCTGATGTCGGCGGCCAAGGCGGCCGGCGGACGGCTGCTGCCCAGAACGCGCGCCATGCTCAACACCGTCGAGGCGTGGGCGCACGCCTCGATCGGGCACTCCCAGGACACCTACCGGTTGCTCGGGGAGGCCGAGGACCTGTTCACCGAGGAGGCGCCGGAGCCACCGCCCTCGTGGATGCAGGTGTTCGACGAGGCCGAACTGCGCGGCATGCAGGCCCTGGTGCTGCGCACGCTCTCCGAGCACGATCCGGGGGCGGCCCCCGAGGCCCGCAGGCACGCGGAGCGGGTGATCACCCTGCGGGAGGGGACCGGGCAGCTGCGTTCGGCGCTGTTCGACCGGATCACCCTGGCCTCGGTGCACCTGCTCACCGGCGAGCCGGACGCGGCGCGGTTCCAGGCCAAGATGGTGATGAACCTGATCGGCCAGAACTCCTCGCACCGGACCTGGGACCGGCTGCGCGAGATGTACCGGCTGACCGCGCAGTACCGGGGGCTGCCCGTGGTGGACGAGCTGCGGGAGGAACTGGGCCGGGCGCTGCGGGCGGCGGACGCCAAGAACCGGCGCCGGCTGACCTGACGGGCTCCCGGACGTACGGGCCCGGGCCGGGCCCGTCGACTCGGGTCGGCGGGGCGGTGAGGCTGTGGGCTGTGAGTTCGGAGCGGTGTGGCCGTGGGTCGTGGGTTCGGAGCGGTGGGGCCGTCGGCTCAGTGCGGCGGGGCCGGGCGGAGCAGCATGCGCAGCGCGACGACCGTGCCGTCGGTGCCGAGGACGGGCTCGCCCGCGCACTCGACGCCGTCGTACCGCCCGTCGGGCCGGTGGAGCCGCAGGGTGCCGGCGGCGCAGCGGCCGTGCACCAGGGCGTCGGTCATCATCCGCCGCAGCAGTGGCCGGTCGGCCTCGGGGAGGCGGTCGGGCAGCCGGTCGAGGCTGAGCGGGCCGTGGTCCGGCTCGCAGCCGAGGAGGAGGTAGGCCTCCGGGCTCCAGGTGATCCCGTCGGTCAGCAGGTCCCATTCGGCGGAGCCGATCAGGGCGTCGTCGGTGATCGCGTCGTGGTCGCCGCCGGCGCCGAGGTACGGGCCGGTCGGCTCCTGAGCCGTGCCGTCCACTCTGCCGTCCGTTCCGTTGTCGGCGTCGCCGGTACTGTCGCCCGTGCCGTGTCCGCCCGGGCCGCCCGCGCCGACCGTGACACCGCTCGCCGCGCCGCTGCCGGCGCTCGCCGCGCCGCTGCCGGCGCTCGCC
>NZ_JBHVET010000753.1:0-4009 GCF_042802135.1 Kitasatospora sp. NPDC057512 | reverse complement strand
GGCCGGCCCGCCCCCAGGCCCCCCTCAGACCACATGAACGACTCTCGACTTACGAAAGAGGGCTTGACGACCAGTGCTTGACGTCAACTTCTTCGACGAGCTCCGCATCGGCCTGGCCACCGCCGACGACATCCGCCAGTGGTCGCACGGCGAGGTCAAGAAGCCGGAGACCATCAACTACCGCACCCTGAAGCCGGAAAAGGACGGGCTCTTCTGCGAGAAGATCTTCGGCCCCACCCGGGACTGGGAGTGCTACTGCGGTAAGTACAAGCGCGTCCGCTTCAAGGGCATCATCTGTGAGCGCTGCGGCGTCGAGGTGACCCGCGCCAAGGTGCGCCGTGAGCGGATGGGCCACATCGAGCTGGCCGCCCCGGTCACCCACATCTGGTACTTCAAGGGCGTGCCGTCCCGCCTGGGCTACCTGCTCGACCTGGCGCCGAAGGACCTCGAGAAGGTCATCTACTTCGCCGCCTACATGATCACCTGGGTCGACGACGAGCGCCGCCAGCGTGACCTGCCGTCCCTGGAGGCGCACGTCTCGGTCGAGCGCCAGCAGATCGAGAACCGCCGCGACTCCGACCTCGAGGCCCGCGCCAAGAAGGCCGAGACCGACCTGGCCGAGCTGGAGGCCGAGGGCGCCAAGGCCGACGTGCGCCGCAAGGTGCGCGAGGGCGCCGAGCGCGAGATGAAGCAGCTGCGCGACCGCGCGCAGCGCGAGCTCGACCGCCTCGACGAGGTGTGGGCCCGCTTCAAGAACCTCAAGGTCCAGGACCTCGAGGGCGACGAGCTGCTCTACCGCGAGCTGCGCGACCGCTTCGGCACCTACTTCTCCGGCTCGATGGGCGCGGCGGCCCTCAAGGACCGCCTCGAGACCTTCGACCTGGCGGAGGAGTCCGAGCGCCTGCGCGAGATCATCCGCACCGGCAAGGGCCAGAAGAAGACCCGTGCGCTCAAGCGCCTCAAGGTCGTCTCCGCGTTCCTGCAGACCACCAACAAGCCCAACGGCATGGTGCTGGACTGCGTCCCGGTCATCCCGCCGGACCTGCGTCCGATGGTGCAGCTGGACGGTGGCCGCTTCGCGACCTCCGACCTGAACGACCTGTACCGCCGCGTCATCAACCGCAACAACCGCCTGAAGCGGCTTCTCGACCTCGGCGCGCCCGAGATCATCGTGAACAACGAGAAGCGCATGCTCCAGGAGGCCGTCGACGCGCTGTTCGACAACGGCCGCCGCGGCCGTCCGGTCACCGGCCCGGGCAACCGCCCGCTGAAGTCCCTCAGCGACATGCTGAAGGGCAAGCAGGGTCGTTTCCGTCAGAACCTCCTCGGCAAGCGAGTCGACTACTCGGCCCGTTCGGTCATCGTCGTCGGCCCGCAGCTCAAGCTGCACCAGTGCGGTCTGCCGAAGGCCATGGCGCTGGAGCTCTTCAAGCCGTTCGTGATGAAGCGCCTGGTCGACCTGAACCACGCGCAGAACATCAAGTCGGCCAAGCGCATGGTCGAGCGCGCCCGTCCGGTCGTGTGGGACGTCCTCGAAGAGGTCATCGCCGAGCACCCGGTCCTGCTGAACCGTGCGCCCACCCTGCACCGCCTCGGCATCCAGGCCTTCGAGCCGCAGCTGGTCGAGGGCAAGGCCATCCAGATCCACCCGCTCGTCTGCACCGCGTTCAACGCGGACTTCGACGGTGACCAGATGGCCGTCCACCTGCCGCTCTCCGCGGAGGCGCAGGCCGAGGCCCGCATCCTGATGCTGTCCTCGAACAACATCCTGAAGCCGGCCGACGGTCGCCCCGTCACCATGCCGACCCAGGACATGGTGCTCGGTCTGTTCTTCCTGACCTCGGACCGCGACAACGTGAAGGGCGCCGGCCGCACCTTCTCGTCGACCGCCGAGGCGATCATGGCCTTCGACGCCCGCGACCTGGACGTCCAGGCCCCGATCGAGCTGCGCCTGCCGGCCGGCACCGTCCCGCCGCGCGGCTGGACCCCGCCGGTGGACGAGGAGGGCCAGTCCAGCTGGTTCGACGGCGAGCCGTTCCGCCTGAGCACCACCCTGGGCCGCGCGCTCTTCAACGAGCTGCTGCCCGAGGACTACCCGTTCGTCGACTACGAGGTGGGCAAGAAGCAGCTCTCCGCGATCGTCAACGACCTGGCGGAGCGCTACCCCAAGGTCGTCGTCGCGGCGACGCTGGACAACCTGAAGGCGGCCGGCTTCCACTGGTCGACCCGTTCGGGTGTCACCGTCTCGATCTCGGACGTCATCGTCCCGCCGAGCAAGCCCGCCATCCTGGAGGGCTACGAGGCCAAGGCCGAGAAGGTCCAGAAGCAGTACGAGCGCGGTCTGATCACCGACAACGAGCGCAAGCAGGAGCTCGTCGGCATCTGGACCCAGGCGACCAACGAGGTCGCGGACGCCATGTCCGCGAACTTCCCGAAGACGAACCCCATCTTCATGATGGTCGACTCGGGTGCTCGTGGAAACATGATGCAGATGCGTCAGATCGCCGGTATGCGTGGTCTGGTGTCGAACGCGAAGAACGAGACCATCGCGCGTCCGATCAAGGCCTCGTTCCGTGAGGGCCTGTCCGTGCTGGAGTACTTCATCTCCACCCACGGTGCCCGTAAGGGTCTGGCCGACACCGCCCTCCGTACCGCCGACTCCGGCTACCTCACCCGTCGTCTGGTCGACGTCTCCCAGGACGTCATCATTCGCGAGGAGGACTGCGGCACCGAGCGCGGCCTGAAGCTGGCGATCGGCTCCGTGGGCGCGGACGGCGTGCTGCGCAAGGCCGACGACGTCGAGACCAGCGTCTACGCCCGCATGCTGGCCGAGGACATCACGGTGGACGGCAAGCTCCTTGCCACCGCCAACACCGACCTCGGCGACGTCCTGATCGACGAGCTGATCCGCCACGGCATCGGCGAGGTCAAGACCCGCTCGATCCTGACCTGTGAGTCGGCCGTCGGCACCTGTGCCATGTGCTACGGGCGCTCGCTGGCCACCGGCAAGCTGGTCGACATCGGTGAGGCGGTCGGCATCATCGCCGCCCAGTCCATCGGTGAGCCCGGTACCCAGCTGACCATGCGTACCTTCCACACCGGTGGTGTGGCGGGTGACGACATCACCCAGGGTCTGCCGCGTGTCGTCGAGCTGTTCGAGGCCCGTACCCCGAAGGGTGTGGCCCCGATCTCGGAGGCCGCCGGCCGGGTCCGGATCGAGGACACCGAGAAGACCCGCAAGCTGGTCGTCACGCCGGACGACGGCAGCGACGAGATCGCCTACCCGGTCTCGAAGCGCGTGAAGCTGCTGGTCAGCGAGGGCGAGGCGGTCGAGGTCGGCCAGAAGCTGACCATGGGTGCCACCAACCCGCACGACGTCCTGCGCATCATGGGCCAGCGTGCCGTCCAGGTCCACCTGGTCGCCGAGGTCCAGAAGGTCTACAACTCGCAGGGTGTGTCGATCCACGACAAGCACATCGAGATCATCATCCGGCAGATGCTCCGCCGCGTGACGATCATCGAGTCGGGCGACGCCGAGCTGCTGCCCGGCGAGCTGGTCGAGCGCGGTCGCTTCGAGCAGGAGAACCGCCGCGTCGTCGCCGAGGGCGGTCACCCCGCCTCCGGCCGTCCGCAGCTGATGGGTATCACCAAGGCCTCGCTGGCCACCGAGTCCTGGCTGTCGGCCGCCTCCTTCCAGGAGACGACCCGGGTCCTCACCGACGCGGCGATCCACGCCAAGTCGGACCCGCTGCTGGGCCTCAAGGAGAACGTCATCCTGGGTAAGCTCATCCCGGCCGGTACGGGTCTGCCCCGCTACCGCAACATCCGGGTCGAGCCGACCGAGGAGGCCAAGGCCGCGATGTACTCGGCCGTCGGCTACGACGACTACGACCTGTCGCCCTTCGGCGCCGGCTCCGGCCAGGCGGTCCCGCTGGACGACTACGACTACGGCCCGTACACCGGCTGAGTCGCGCGTCACTGACCGCAGGGCGGCCACCCTTCACGGGGC
>NZ_JBHVET010000752.1:0-4027 GCF_042802135.1 Kitasatospora sp. NPDC057512 | reverse complement strand
GCCGCACGGGCGAGACACCCCCGACGGGGCCGGAGCAGCCGCGGGGCGGCGCCCGGACCACCGGCGCCGCCGCGCGGGCCGAGGCGGCGCGGATCGCCGCCGCCCTGGTCCGCGCCCGCACGCGGGCGGACACGCCCGCCGAGGCCGCCGAGCCGCCCCAGGCCGAGCCGGCCCTGCCGCCCAGCGCCGGCATCGAGGCCGAGACCCGCTGGCTGACCCAGGTCGCCCAGGCCCTGCGGACCATGCCGCCGCTGCCCGTCGGCCGCACCGCCGGCTGACCGGAGCGGGGGCGGCCGCGCGGATCATGGTCCCGTCAAGGAACCGGCAGGGCCCCGTCAAGATCGCGGAGGCGGGCCCGCGGCGCTGCGCGTCGCCGGCGCGGACCCGATAGGGTGGACCGCTTCCCCTGTCCGCATCCCGTCCCAGGAGCACAGCGCCGTGTCCGACAGCTTCGCGCACCTGCACGTCCACACCGAGTACTCGATGCTGGACGGCGCCGCCAAGAACGGCAAGCTGTTCGCCGAGGCGGAGAGACAGGGCATGCCCGCCATCGCGATGAGCGACCACGGCAACATGTTCGGCGCGTACGAGTTCTTCCACGCGGCCGCCAAGACCGGGGTGAAGCCGATCATCGGCATCGAGGCGTACGTCGCGCCGGGCTCGCGCTTCCTGAAGAAGCAGGTGTTCTGGTCCCCCGGCGGCCAGCGCCCGACCGGCTCGGACGGCGAGGGCGGCAAGGACGTCTCCGGTGGCGGCCGCTACACCCACATGACCATGTGGGCGCAGAACGCCACCGGCCTGCGGAACCTCTTCAAGCTCTCCTCGCTCGCGTCGATGGAGGGCTACTACATGAAGCCCCGCATGGACCGCGAGCTGATCGCCGCCAACGCGACCGGCATCATCGCCACCACCGGCTGCCCCTCCGGCGAGGTCCAGACCCGGCTGCGCCTCGGCCAGTACGAGGAGGCCGTCAAGGCGGCCGGCGCCTACCAGGACATCTTCGGCAAGGAGAACTACTTCCTGGAGCTGATGGACCACGGGCTCTCCATCGAGCAGGACGTCCGCGAGGACCTGCTGCGCCTGGCCAAGCACCTGGACATCCCGCTGCTGGCCACCAACGACTCGCACTACGTCACCGCCGACCAGGCCGACGCCCACGACAGCCTGCTCTGCGTCGGCGTGGGCAAGAACAAGGACGACCCGAACCGCTTCAAGTTCAACGGCAGCGGCTACTACGTCAAGACCGCCGAGGAGATGCGCGAGCTCTTCCGCGAGCTGCCGGAGGCCTGCGACAACACCCTGGCGATCGCCGAGCGGGTGGAGTCGTACGAGGAGGTCTTCACCTACGTCGACCGGATGCCGCAGTTCGACGTCCCCGAGGGCGAGACCCAGGCCTCCTTCCTGCGCCAGAAGATCGCCGCCGGCCTCCAGCACCGCTACGGCGACAACCCCAGCCAGGAGGTGCTGGACCGGGTCGAGCTGGAGATGGGCGTGATCACCCCGATGGGGTTCGACGCCTACTTCCTCGTGGTCGCCGACATCTGCCAGTACGGCCGGGACAACGGCATCCCGGTCGGCCCGGGCCGTGGTTCGGCGGCCGGCTCGATGGTCGCCTACCTGACCGGCATCACCCAGCTGGACCCGCTGGAGCACGACCTGCTGTTCGAGCGGTTCCTCAACCCCGAGCGCATCAACCCCCCGGACGTCGACATCGACTTCGACGACCGCCAGCGCGACCAGATGGTCCGCTACGTCACCGACAAGTACGGCTCCGCCTACACCGCCCAGGTCAACACCTTCGGCACGATCAAGGCCAAGGCCGCCGTCAAGGACGCCAACCGCATCCTGGGCTACCCCTTCGCCATGGGCGACCGGATCACCAAGGCGATGCCGCCGGACGTCATGGGCAAGGGCGTGCCGCTGGCCGACCTGTTCAACGACAAGCACCCGCGGTACAACGAGGGCACCGAGATCCGGGCGCTCTACGACAACGAGCCCGACGTCAAGAAGATCATCGACACCGGCCGGGGCATCGAGGGCCTGATCCGCGGCACCGGCGTGCACGCCGCCGCCGTCATCCTCTCCTCGACCCCGCTGCTCGAACTGATCCCGCTGCACATGCGGGACAAGGACGGCGTGATCATCACCGGCTTCGACTACCCGTCGTGCGAAGCCATGGGCCTGATCAAGATGGACTTCCTGGGTCTGCGGAACCTGGGCATCATCGACCACTGCATCAAGATCGTGAAGGCCAACCGGGGCGTCGACGTCGACATCGAGAAGATCCCGATCGACGACCCCACCACCTACCAGCTGCTGGCCCGCGGCGACACCCTCGGCGTGTTCCAGCTCGACGGCGGCCCCATGCGCGCCCTGCTCAAGCTGATGAAGCCCACCGAGTTCGCCGACATCTCCGCCGTCTCCGCGCTGTACCGGCCCGGCCCGATGGGCATGAACTCGCACACCAACTACGCCCTGCGCAAGAACGCCCAGCAGGAGATCATCCCGATCCACCCCGAGCTGGAGGAACCGCTCAAGGACGTCCTCGGCCCCACCTACGGCCTGATCGTCTACCAGGAGCAGGTCCAGCGAGCCGCCCAGGTGCTGGCCGGCTACTCGCTCGGACAGGCAGACCTGCTCCGCCGCGCGATGGGCAAGAAGAAGAAGGAGGTCCTGGAGAAGGAGTTCGTCCCCTTCCACGCCGGCTGCAAGGAGCGCGGCTACTCCGACGAGGCCATCCAGGCGGTCTGGGACGTCCTGGTCCCGTTCGCCGGCTACGCGTTCAACAAATCGCACTCCGCCGCGTACGGCCTGGTCTCCTACCAGACCGCCTACCTCAAGGCCAACTACCCCGCCGAGTACATGGCCGCCCTGCTCACCTCCGTCGCCGACGACAAGGACAAGATGGCGATCTACCTGGCCGAGTGCCGGCAGATGGGCATCAAGATCCTCTCCCCCGACGTCAACGAGTCGGTGGTCGACTTCACCGCCGTCGGCAGCGACGTCCGGTTCGGCCTCAAGGCGGTGCGCAACGTCGGCGTGCCCGTCATCGAGTCCCTGGTCGGCACCCGCGAGGAGAAGGGCAAGTACACCTCCTTCGCCGACTTCCTGGACAAGGTCGAACTGGTGGTGTGCAACAAGCGCACCGTCGACTCCCTCGTCAAGGCGGGCGCCTTCGACTCGCTCGGCCACACCCGGCTCTCGCTCAGCAGCGTGCACGAGAACGCGATCGACGCCGTCACCGGGCTGAAGAAGCAGCAGGCCATCGGACAGGACGACCTGTTCGGCGCCCTCGACGCCGGGGACGGCGGCGGGCCCGGCATCGGGCTCGACTTCCAGCTCACCGAGAACGAGTGGCCCCGGCGCCAACTCCTCGCCCTGGAACGCGAGATGCTCGGCCTCTACGTCTCCAGCCACCCGCTGGACGGCGCCGAGCACATCCTCTCCCAGAACCGCGACAGCTCGATCGCCCAGCTCCTCGACTCCGGCCGCTCCGAGGGCGAGGTCCGGCTCTCCGGGCTGATCACCGGCGTCGACCGGCGGATCAACAAGGCCGGCAACGCGTGGGCGATCATCACCCTCGCCGACCGCGACGGCTCGGTCGAGGTGCTGTTCTTCCCGGCGACCTACAACCTCATGGCCGAGCAGATGATCGAGGACAACGTGATCTCGATCCGCGGCCGGCTCAACGAGCGCGACGGGTCACTGAGCGTCTTCGGCCAGGAGATCACCACCCTCGACGTCTCCTCCGCCGAGCTCGGCACCAAGCCGCCCGTCCAGATCACCGTCCCGGCCGCCCGGATCAACCCCCAGGTGGTCGCCGAACTCAAGCTCGCCCTCCAGAACCACCCCGGCGACGTCCCGGTCCGGCTGCGCACCACCAACTGGGACAAGGACACCCTCTACGAGCTCGGGTTCCGGGTGAACCCGGACAACGGGCTCGCCTCGGACGTCAAGACCCTCCTCGGCAACCGCGCCTGGGCGGGGGCCGTCGTCCGGTCCTGACCGGCGCCGGCCCGGCCCGGTC
>NZ_JBHVET010000751.1:0-4027 GCF_042802135.1 Kitasatospora sp. NPDC057512 | reverse complement strand
GCAGGCCGGTCGGCCCGGGGTGTCCCGGGGGCCTAGCAGGACCAGCGGTGGGAGCGGAGGTGGACGCCGGTTCCGCCGTTCTGCGAGAAGTTGCCCCTCGCGCCCGCCGCCGTGCACACCACCCGCTGGCCCGTGTAGTTCGCGCCGGTGTAGAACGCCACGGGCCTGCCGGAGCCGCCGTGGTTGTACACCGAACGGACCTTGGTGGTGGCGGACCAGCTACAGCGGTCTCCGGACTGCCAGTCCGGGTCGTCGTAGGGCCAGGCGCAGACGCTGCCCGTCCCGTCGGGTCCGCTGTAGACGCAGACCCGCCCCGCCACGCACGACCACGGGTCGAGGGCGGCGTGGGCGGGCTGCGGGGCGGCGAGCAGGGCGGCCGCGGCCGCGGCGAGGGAGGCGATGAGGCCGAGGTGCTTACGGGTGCGTTCCATGACGCTCTGTCCTTCCGGTGGGGGTTGTGCGGTGTGCGCCAAGCCGGACGTGGCCCGGACTTCCGGCGGGGCTCCGACGGGACTCAGGCTCCGGGCGGGCTGACGTAGCCGGAGACGGCCTGGTGGTTGGTGATCACCGTCGACGGGTCGAGGTGGGTGCGGAGGGCGACCTTGTCGCCGAGGTTGCCGTCGACGGTGTCGAGGGTTCCGTTCGCGTGGACGGCGGCGACCACGCCGACGTGGCCGGGAGTGCCGCCGTCCGGCTCCCCGTAGATCACCAGGTCGCCCGGCTTCGGGGTGTACGTGCCCCGCTGGTGGAACAGCCCCTTCTGCTTGCCCCACTTGCCGATGCCGCGCGCGGCCAGGTCGTCGACCGTCCCGTCGATCCCGGCCCGGTGCCACGTCCACTCGGCGAAGGCCGCGCACCACGGGGTCTTCACGCAGGAGCCGGAGCCCCGGTGGTAGGCGAAGTACCTGTCGCAGGAGCCGGTCGTCTCGGGCGAGGTGCCCGCGGGGGTGATCTCCCCCCGGGCCACCGAGACGATCCGGTCCCGGACGGTGGCGGCCGCCGAGGCCGGCGCCGTGGTGGCGCCGAGCGGCAGCAGGGTGAGGACGGTCAGCGTAACGGCGGCGGCGGTGCGCCGGGACAGCTTCATGAGAGCTCCTCCATTGGGGTGAACGGACCCTGACCGCCGCCCGGTCGGTTCGCCTACAGTCGGCGGGCATGCCGGGGCATGCCAGGGCCGAGAGGTGGTGGCGCGGCGGGAGTCGGCGAGTCGGTGCGGTGTCGTGGGATCCATCCTGCGGACGGTCGCCGGACGTCACCAGGCCCTCCGGCCGGGGCGGCGTCCCAGTGCTCTCCCGCCTCCCGTCCCACCGCTCCGACCTGCGGAAACGACGGACGCTGGGACAGCGATGGGACAACAGCACATGCATGACCGACCGTCGGACGAGGTCCCCGGGCACCCGGTGGGGGAAACGGACCGCCCCCGGACCCTGCTCGTCCGCGCGCTGAACGACGGCCTCGCGGAGTGCGGCCTGTCCCTGGACCGGGTGGTGGCCCGACTGCGGGCCCGACTCGACGCCTCCACCGTCCGGGGGCTGAGCACCTCGTCGATCAGCCGCTACCTCGACCCCGACCGCACCGAACTGCCCGACCCCGCCGTCCTCGCCGAACTCGCCCGGATCTTCCGCACCGACCCGGCGGAACTGGCCCGCTGGCAGCGCTGGCACCAGCAGGCGAAGCAGGCGGCGGACCACGAACTGCGCGACCGCCGCGCGGCGCGCCGCGCCGCCACCACGCCCACGCCCACGGCCACGCCCACCCCCACGGCCGGACCGGTTCCGGCGCGCCCCGAGCCCACTGGCCACCCGTCGGTCACCGGGCTGGCGGCGCGGTGGCGCCGGCCGCACCGGTGGGGTGCGGCACTCGGGGCCCTGGCGCTCGCGGCCGTGCTCGGCGCGGCGGTCTGGGTGAGGGGGTCCGACAGCGCGACCGCCGACACCGCATCGGTGGTCGCACCGTCCGGCGGCGCGGCGAGGCGGCAGCCGACGGCGACCCCCGCTGATCCGGCCGAGGGACTCGCCCATGAGGTGGAGGTCGGCGCGCTCGGCGGGGACAGCCGCTGCTCGGCCCCGAAGCCGGGGCCGTCCGGCACCCTGCTGCGCGCCTGTGCGATGGTGCAGCCCCGTCAGGTCCTGTTCGCGGTCCGGATCGACAATCCGACGGACACGCCGGTCGAGGTGACCACGAAGGTGGCCGGCTCCTGGTCGGGCATCCAGCACTCCTGCGACCCCGGACGTTCCGTCCTGCACACCACCATCGCACCGGGCGCCACCTTCACCAGCGACCCGGAGGAGTGCGTGACCCCCCGCCGCAGCGCACCGCTCGCCTACCAGGCGGAGGTCTTCGCCGCCGCCGGGGACGGGCAGCAGTGGGCCGGCCACCTCTTCTCGCCGCGCGCCAACGTCTACCCGGACCGCGAGACCCTGTGGCGCTGCGTCGGCGACGTCCCGTGCTGAGCCCCACCACCGGGCCGACGCGGACGTCGATGGCCTGGACGACCTCGCTGCGGATGGGATCCGGGAAGCCGGGCCCTGCCGGACCACCCTCTCCGGCCTTATTGCACAATAGTTGCAGTTGCATATCCAGGAGCAATAAGGAGTGGGTGCGATGCCGGGCTCGCCGGTGGTGCTGGGGATCGAGTCCTCGTGCGACGAGACCGGCGCCGGTCTCGTCCGGAACGGGGTCCTGCTCGGGCAGGCGGTCGCGTCGAGCATGGACGAGCACGCCCGCTACGGCGGGGTCGTGCCGGAGATCGCCGCCCGCGCCCACGTCCACGCGATGGCCCCCGTGGTCCGCGAGGCCCTCGACCGGGCCGGGCTCACCCTCGCCGACGTCGGCGCCGTCGCGGTCACCGCCGGGCCGGGCCTCTCCGGCCCGCTCCAGGTCGGGGTCGCGGCGGCCAAGAGCTACGCCTTCTCGCTCGGCGTCCCCCTCTACGGCGTCCACCACCTCGCCGGGCACGTCGCGGCGGCCGCCCTGGAGGGCGAGCCGCTGCCGAACCCGTGCGTCGTCCTGATCGTCTCCGGCGGGCACACCTCCCTGCTGCTGGTGCGCGACCTCGCCCGCGACCCGATCGTCCACCTCGGCGACACCCTGGACGACGCCGCCGGCGAGTGCTTCGACAAGGTCGCCCGGATCCTCGGCCTGCCCTACCCCGGCGGGCCCGCCATCGACCGCGCCGCCCGCGACGGCGACCCGAACGCGGTACGCCTGCCCCGCCCGCTCAGCGGGCCCAACGATCCCCCGTACGCCTTCTCCTTCTCCGGCCTCAAGACCGCCGCCGCCCGCTGGGTCGAGGCCCAACGGGCCGCCGGCGCCGAGCCGCACGTCCCGGACGCGGCCGCGGCACTCCAGGAGGCCATCGCGGACACCCTCACCCGCAAGGCCGTCCGGGCCTGCACCGACCACGGGATCGGCACCCTCGTCGTGGTTGGCGGCGTCGCCGCCAACTCCCGCATCCGCGCGCTGACCGAACAGCGCTGCGCCGCCGCCGGGATCACCCTGCGGGTGCCGCCGCTGCGGCTGTGCACCGACAACGGCGCGATGATCGCGGCCATCGGCGACCTCCTGGTCCGCTCGGGCGCGGCCCCCTCCCCGATGAACCTCTCGATCGACCCGTCCGCACCCCTGGAGTACGCGGCGCTCTCCCCGCTCGCCGCGGTCCGGGCCGCCTGACGACCCGCGACGCACCAGGGGGCCGGGCCACGTGACGACCCGCAGATCCGGCGACGGCGACGTGGGGAGCGACGCTCCGGATCACCGTCCGAGCCCCGAGCCGCCCGGGCCGAACCCCGTCCCCCACGCACCGGGTCGGCGTCCAGCGCGCCGAGGGCAACGAGGAGGAGGAAGGGGGCAGTGGATGCAGTGCCACCCCACAGCTTCCAGGACCGGTGCCAAGTCCTGGGCCCCGACTGGCACATGAAGTCCTGGCAGTACTGCGACGACATCCACGGCAAGCAGGAGTACTGCGCCCGGACCCCGGCCCCCGCTCCGGCGCGTCGCCCTGGCCGCCGGCGGCTGACCTTCGTCC
>NZ_JBHVET010000750.1:0-4035 GCF_042802135.1 Kitasatospora sp. NPDC057512 | reverse complement strand
CTGCTGGACGCCGCCTCCCGCTCCCGCGCCGAGACGGTCCGCTTCGGCGCGGCGCGCTGAGCCGAGCCTCGGCCGCCGTCACCGACGGGCCCGGCGCTCGGCCTCGGCGTGCCACCAGCGGGGCGGGGAGGTGCCGTTGACGACTGCCGACGCCTGCTCGGGATGCAGCCCGAGCGGCCGCAGGGCCTCGGCGTGGACCCGGACGTCGAACCAGCCGCGCCAACGGCCGTCCGGTCCGACCCCGCAGAGCAGGTCAATACGTACCGCGTCGGCGGCGATGGGCATCCAGTCGATGCCACGGTCGCGCAGTCAAGCGCGGAGGGCGGCCGACGGGGTCGGGTGGCCTGGCAGGTTCTCGTACGCCGCGATGGTGATCCAGCCGTCGGGTTCGCTCATGCGGCCATGCTGCCACGGATCGGATCAGGTCGGCAGCGGAAAGGGAGGCGGGGCGGCGGAACTCGCCTTCCCCGAGCGGGCGTCGGCGGCTGGGAGTCGCGTTAATCCGGTCGCCTCCCACCCAGGCTCGGGCCTACCCTCGGCGGCGTACCGGACAGTCGAGCGCAGGGGGGCGGATGAGCCGGGCCGAAGCCGTGAGGGTGGTCAACGCGCTCGGTGCGGGCTGGGTCGGGCAGGTCGACCCGGAGGGCGGGACGGTCCTGATGCCGGCCGGCGTCTGGCCGCTGCTCGGACTGCTGGCACCGGCCGGAAGCCGCGCAGTCCAGGGCGAGTTGACGCACGCCCTGGGCCTGCCGCCGGAGGTTGCCGCCGAGCGGGCCCGGGAACTCCTCGGTCTGCTGGAGGGCATCCCGGCGGTCGGCTCGGCCCTCGGGCTCTGGACGGGTGGGCGGCTGTTGCTGCGCCCGGAGTGGTCGGCCGGGCTGCCGGCCGGCGTGCACGGGCGGCTCTCCGGTGACGTCCGGCAGGACCAGGCGCAGCTGGACGCCTGGGCCGCCCGCGCCACCGGCGGTCTGATCGACGCCATGCCGGTGCGACTGGACCGGGAGACCCGCCTAGTGCTGGCCGCGGCGCTCACCGTCCGGACCGACTGGATCCGGCCGTTCGACGAGATCGACGGTCCGCCGGAGGGTCCCGCGGACACCTGGGGCAGGCCCGTCCGGTACCTGTCGCGGTACACCTGCCTGCTGGACCGGGCCGCCGTGCTGGAGTCGCCGACCGGGCTCGTCACCGAGGTGCGGGTGCACGGGTACGGGGACATCAGTGTCCATCTGCTGCTCGGCGAGCCCGACACGTCGCCCGGTCGGGTGCTGGCCACCGGCATCGAGGCGCTGAGCGGGCGCCACCGCCGGACCACCGCCGACCGCCTGCCCGTCGGCGCCCCCGGCCCCGGCCTGACGATCGACCGGATCCGGCGGTACGAGCCGGAGGACCTGTTGGCCGTGGACGTCCCGCGGTTCACCGTCGGGGCCGACCACGATCTGCTCGCCCGCCCCGACCTCTTCGGCCTGACCACACTGGGGACCCGCTCGGAGACCGAGCACCGCCTGCCCGGGATCGGCGGAGAGGAACCGCTGTTCATCGACGGCGCCCGGCGGCGTGCCACCGCGACCTTCGGCCCGGACGGCTTCCGGGCCGCCTCGGTGACCGCCCTCGGAGTCGCCGGGGGCGCCGCCGCGCGCCCGCGTCAGTCGTACCTGCGGCGGATCGCCCGGGCGGGCTTCGGGCGGCCGTTCGGCTTCCTCGCCGTCCACCGCACCTCCGGCCTGCTCCTGGCCGCGGGCTGGGTCACCGACCCGGACCCCTCGACCGGCAACCGGGCCTGAACCTCCCCGTCGGCGGGCCCGGGTGGCCGGAGGGGTACCGGCGAGAACCGGCCTGCCGGGGGTCATGATCGTCACTTCGCCCCCGCGGCGGGGCCCGGCACTGCCAGACTGGAGCCTGCAGAGTCCGTCACGGAGAGAGGTCGCACCCCGCATGTCCAGCAGCGCCGTCGTCGAGAATCCGTGGTTCCGCAGATTCAACCCGTCCGACTCCGCGCCCGCCCGGATCGTGATCTTCCCGCACGCCGGCGGCTCGGCCAGCTACTACCTGGAGTACGCCAACGCGCTGGCGCCGCACGCCGATGTGCTCGCCGTCCAGTACCCGGGCCGGCAGAACCGCATCGGCGAGCCGACGATCGGCTCGGTGACCGGCCTCGCCGAGCAGCTCGCCCGGGAGCTGCGGGAGTGGGCGGACCGGCCGCTCACCTTCTTCGGGCACAGCATGGGCGCGGCCGTCGCCTTCGAGACGGTCCGCTGCTTCGAGCGCGACGGCGTGCGGGGGCCGGACCGGCTGGTCGTCTCGGCCGGCCGCGCGCCCTCGCTGCCCCGGACGACCAGGGTGCACCAGCTGCCGGACGACGAACTGCTCGCCGAGATCTCCGCGCTCGGCGGCACGGACGACCGGATCTTCGCCGTGCCCGGCCTCCGCGAGCTGGTCCTGCCGAGCCTGCGGGCCGACTACATGGCCGTCGAGACCTACTGCAGCACCCCGGACGCGACCGTGTCGCTGCCGATCACCGCCCTGGCGGGGGAGTCCGACGCGCACGCCACCGTCGACCAGGTCGGCCAGTGGGAGCAGCACACCACCGGCGCCTTCGACCTGCGGGTCTTCCAGGGCGGGCACTTCTACCTGGCCGACCGCACCCAGGACGTGGTGGAGGTGCTCACCGCGCACCTGCGCGGCTGAGCCGGCCCGGGTCGCCCGGCGTGCCCAGGGGGCGGCGGTTCGCACACCGCCGTCTCCTTCGAACGGATGCGCCCGCCACCGGTGACCGGAGTGCCCCCGCTCGACTACTGTGCCTGCTTGACGGACCGTCAACAGGACACCAGGAGGCAGCGTGCGCCGGATCGCCGTCGTCGGAGCGGGCCAGGCCGGCCTCCAGCTCGCACTCGGGCTGGTGGCGGACGGGTACCGGGTGACGCTGGTCGCCGAGCGCACCCCGGAGCAGCTGCGCGGCGGCCGGGTGCTGTCCACCCAGGCGATGTTCGGCCCCGCGCTGCGGATCGAGGCGGCGGCCGGGCTGGACCTCTGGGCGGAGCGGGCGCCGGCCGTCTCCTCGGTGGAGGCGGTGCTGGCGGCGCCCCCGGGCGTGCGGGCGCTGGAGTACACCATGACGCTGGACGAGCCCGCCCAGTCGGTGGACCAGCGGCTCAAGCTGGCCGGCTGGCTGGAGCTGCTGGCCGAGCGCGGCGGCGTGGTCGAGTACCGCACGCTGGACCGCGGCGGGCTGTACGAGCTGGCCCGTCGGCACGAGCTGACCGTGGTCGCGGCCGGACGCGGCGCCCTGTCCGGGATCTTCGAACGCGACGCCGTCCGCTCACCGTTCGACGGGCCGCAGCGGGCCCTGTCCTGCCTGTACGCGCACGGCGTCGGCTCGCCGGACCCGGCCGCCGGGCCGAGGGCCCGGATGAACGCCCTGCCCGGCCTCGGCGAGCTGTACCTGCAGCCGGCGCTCACCCTCTCCGGCCCCTGCGACATCCTGCTCTGGGAGGCGCTGCCCGGCGGTCCGCTGGACGCGTTCGGCGACGCGCCGCCGCCGGACGTCCAACTGGCCCGGATCCGCGAACTGTTGGGCGAGTACCTGCCCTGGGAGGCGGAGCTCTGGACGGAGGCCGAGCCGACCGACGCCGGGGCCGGGCTGTTCGGCGCGGTCACCCCGGTGGTCCGGCGCCCGGTGGCGGAGCTCGGCTCGGGCGTGGACGCCGTCCACGTGCTGGGCCTCGGCGACGCGGTGGTGGTGACCGACCCGATCGCCGGACAGGGCGCCAACAACGCCGCCCGGGCGGCCGAGGCCTACCGCCGGGCCGTCGTGGAGCACGGCGACGCCCCGTACACGGCCGACTGGATGTGCCGCACCGCCGAGCGGTTCTGGCAGCAACAGGCCCGTCACAGCGTCGAGTTCACAGCCGCGATGCTGACCGTTCCGGACCACCTCCAGGGGGTGTTCGCGGCCGCCGCCGAACACCCGGAGGTCGGCCGTCGGCTCGCCAACACCTACGCCGAGGCGAGCGACTACGCCGCCTGGCTGGCCACCCC
>NZ_JBHVET010000749.1:0-4040 GCF_042802135.1 Kitasatospora sp. NPDC057512 | reverse complement strand
CGCCCGGGCGCGCTCTCGTAGCTTTGTGCACAGGCTGTGGACAAGGCACCGGCCGCGGACGGCAGGTCCGCGGCCGACGGCGGAGGGCGGACGTGATGACGGCGGTATTCGGCGTGGACATCGGCGGCTCGGGGATCAAGGGCGCGCCCGTCGACCTCGCCCGGGGCGTGCTCGCCGAGGAGCGCCGGAAGGTGCTCACCCCGCAGCCGTCCGCCCCCGAGGCCGTGGTCGCCGCCGTCTGCGAGGTGATCCGCCACTTCGACCACCAGGGCCCGGTCGGGCTGACCTTCCCCGGCGTGGTCGTCGACGGCCGCACCCGGACGGCGGCCAACGTGGACAAGGGCTGGATCGGCCTGGACGCGGCGGGCCTCTTCCGCCAGGCGCTCGGCATGCCCGCGACCGTCCTGAACGACGCGGACGCGGCCGGGCTGGCCGAGCTGACCCACGGCGCCGGGCGGGGCGAGTCGGGCGTGGTCCTGGTGCTCACCTTCGGCACCGGCATCGGCAGCGCCCTGTTCGTGGACGGGACACTGGTGCCCAACACCGAGCTGGGCCACCTGGAGCTGCGCGGCAAGGACGCCGAGCGGCGGGCCTCCTCGGCCGCCAAGGAGCGGCACGGGCTGGACTGGGAGCAGTGGGCCGGGCGGGTCGACGAGTACCTGGACCTGGTGGAGATGCTCTTCTCGCCGGGGCTGATCGTGATCGGCGGCGGGGTGAGCCGCAAGCACGAGAAGTTCCTGCCGCTGCTGAAGGACCGCCGGGCACGGGTGGTGCCGGCGGAGCTGCGCAACGACGCGGGCATCGTCGGGGCCGCGATGGCGGCGGCCCGGGCCGAGGGCTGAGGGGCGCTCCTGCGGCGCCGCCGCTCAGCGGGAGCGCTGGATCCGGCGCTGGGCGACGAACCGGGCGAGCACGATCAGCGCGGCCAGCCCGGTGCCGGAGAACAGCCAGCCGGCCCGCAGCGCCAGCCCGGTCGCCAGCGAGACCACCTGGGCGGTGACGCCCGGGGAGCCCACCGGTTCGAGCAGCAGCAGCGCGAGGGCGAAGGCGATCGGCCCGCTGATCGGTGCGGCCAGCAGGTCGGCGTAGCGCACCCGGACGGCGAGCTGGAAGCAGACCACCAGGTAGCCGAGGCCGAACAGCCAGCCCAGGCCGTCGAACAGCAGCCGGTCCACGCCCGCCACCGCGAGCGTCGCCAGGACGGCGACCAGCCCGGTGCCGATGGCCGTCAGCCGGGTCGGCCGGCCGGTGCGCCGCCGCCCGTACAGCGGCTCGTCGCCGCGCCCGCGCAGCGGCAGGCGCAGCCGCGGCCGGGAGGCGGCAGGGCGGGCGGCGGCCGGGCCGGCCGCAGGGCGCGGCCGGGAGCGGGGGGCGGGTCCGGAGGGGGCTCCGGCGTTCTCGGGAGCCCGGCCTGGACCGGGGACGGCGGCTGCGGCCGCGCCGGTCGGCGGACGGCGTCTGGGCCCTGGCGGCTGGGTACGGATGCTCTGCTCCACCCGCCCAACGTACGGTCCGATCATCGCCACACTGTGTAATGGACCGTTCAGGTCTTGTCCCGTGTCTCCGGACGGAGTACTGATGTGATCGTCACTCAGGTCGTCACGCAGGTCGGCTGACCTGCTCGATCGAGTCGGCACACGACGACCGACGGATCCGTTCACGGGTCTCTCCACGGGGGAACAGCATGACCGATTTCACCTTCGAACGGCTCGACCACGTCCAGCTCGACATCCCGGCCGGGGCCGAGGACGAGTGCCGCGCCTTCTGGTCCGGAGTGCTCGGCATGGCCGAGCTGGCGAAGCCGCCGGTGCTGGCCGCCCGCGGCGGCTGCTGGTTCCGCGGCGGCGGGGTCGAGGTGCACCTGGGCGTGGCCCCGGACTTCCGCCCGTCCCGCAAGGGGCACCCGGGCATCCTGGTCCGCTCGCTGGACGCCCTGGCCGACCGCCTGGCCGCGCACGGCCACCCGGTGACCTGGGACGACAACCTGCCCGGCCACCGGCGCTTCTACGCCGACGACAAGCTGGGCAACCGGCTGGAGTTCCTGGAGCCCAGGGCGGCGCCGACCGAGGAGTGAGGCGGGGCGGGGGCTGCCCGTAGACTTGGGGGTCGGCCCGTATGGTGCCGACCCAACTCCTCCAAGCCCACGGGACTGCGCTTCATGTCGCTCACGATCGGAATCGTCGGCCTGCCGAACGTCGGCAAGTCGACCCTGTTCAACGCCCTGACCAAGAACGACGTGCTGGCGGCCAACTACCCGTTCGCCACCATCGAGCCGAACGTCGGCGTGGTGGGCGTCCCGGACGAGCGGCTGGCCAAGCTCGCCGGGATCTTCGGCTCCCAGCGCATCCTCCCGGCCACCGTCGACTTCGTCGACATCGCCGGAATCGTGCGCGGCGCCAGCGAGGGCGAGGGCCTGGGCAACAAGTTCCTCGCCAACATCCGCGAGTCCGACGCGATCTGCCAGGTCGTGCGCGCCTTCACCGACCCGGACGTGGTGCACGTGGACGGCAAGGTGTCGCCCAAGGACGACATCGAGACCATCCACACCGAGCTGATCCTGGCCGACCTCCAGACCATCGAGAAGGTCCTGCCGCGGCTCCAGAAGGAGGCGCGCCTCAAGAAGGACACCGCCCCCGTGCTGGCCGCCGCCGAGGCCGCGCAGGCGATCCTGGAGACCGGCAAGACCCTCTTCGAGGCCGGCTTCGACACCGCCCCGATCCGCGAGCTCCACCTGCTGACCGCCAAGCCCTTCCTCTACGTCTTCAACGTGGACGAGGCCGAGCTGGCCGACGAGGACTTCAAGAACGCCCAGCGCGAGCTGGTCGCCCCGGCCGAGGCGATCTTCCTGAACGCCAAGATCGAGTCCGAGCTGATCGAGCTGGACGACGCCGAGGCCCTGGAGCTCCTCCAGTCCATGGGCCAGGAGGAGCCCGGCCTCGCCACCCTCGCCCGGGTCGGCTTCAACACCCTCGGCCTCCAGACCTACCTGACGGCCGGCCCCAAGGAAGCCCGCGCCTGGACCATCAAGAAGGGCGCCACCGCCCCCGAGGCCGCCGGAGTCATCCACACCGACTTCCAGAAGGGCTTCATCAAGGCCGAGGTGATCTCCTTCGCCGACCTGGTCGAGACCGGCTCCATCGCCGAGGCCCGCGCCAAGGGCAAGGCCCGCATCGAGGGCAAGGAGTACGTCATGCAGGACGGCGACGTCGTGGAGTTCCGCTTCAACGTGTGAGCTCCTGATTGCTTTGAGCTGGATTGATCTGTCACATGCGCAGGTCGGACGGGGCCCGCCTCTCTTGAGGCGGGCCCCGATCTCTTTTCCGTGCTGACCTGGTGCTGACTTCTTCGGCCCGCCGCGCCTGCTTGAGTGGTACGTTATGTGGTACCAGTCATGGAGGGAGTTCAGTCGATGTCGATCACTGCCAGCGAGGCGCGCAAGGCTCTCTTCCCGTTGATCAAGAAGGTCAACGACGATCACGAGGCCATTGAGATCGTCTCCAAGCACGGAAATGCCGTACTCGTCTCGGCCGAGGACTATGCCGCCCTGCGTGAAGGCTCCTACCTGTTGCGCTCGCCGGTGAACGCCCGCCGCCTGCTCAAGGCGTATGAGAACGCCCTTGGCGGCATGGGGCTTTCCGAGCGGGAGCTCATCGATCCTGATGCGGCGGATGGCGAGAAGGGTGCCGCGTGAGGCTCGTCTTCGAGGAGACCGGCTGGGAGGACTACACCTCCTGGCTCAAGAACGACCGCAAGATGCTCGCCCGCATCAACAAGCTCATCGAGGACGTGTTGCGCGACCCGTTCACCGGCATCGGCAAGCCCGAGCCGCTGAAGTACCACCTGCCCGGTGTCTGGTCGCGGCGGATCGACGACGAGCACCGCCTCGTCTACCTGGTCACGGATCGGGAGATCGTCATCCTGGCCGCCCGCTACCGCTACTGATCGGCGGCCGCCGGGGCGTCGCCGTGCTGGTTCCGCTTCAACGTCTGACGGCCGACCGCCGCCGCGCGCCCGGACCGCCCGGGCCCCGTGTTCGTACG
>NZ_JBHVET010000748.1:0-4046 GCF_042802135.1 Kitasatospora sp. NPDC057512 | reverse complement strand
GCGCCGGAGCGGAACCGGTCAGAAGACGTCGAAGTAGTCCCCGATCCACAGCCCCCGGCCGGCGTCCACCGTCCGCAGGTCCGAGGCGCGGTAGTCGGCGAGCCGGATGCAGCGGAAGTCGAAGCTCACCCGGGTCGAGCCGGTGTCGTTCACCTTGTTCCCGTGGTTCCAGCCGACCGCGTCGAAGACCAGCAGCCGCCCCACGTCGAGTTCGGTCGCCGCGTAGTCCTCCGAGCCCTGCTCCCGCTCGACCCACACGGAGTTGGTCCCCCAGGCACGGGTCAGCGGCAGCCAGAAGTTCACCTCGCCCTCGGCGTGGTGGTAGTCGCCGTCCTTGTGGAACTCGCCGACCGCGACGTTTCCCGGGAAATGGATCCGGAAGGTGGGAACGCGCTGGAAGCAGAACTCGTCGGTGCCGAGCACGTCCGGCACGAAGGATTTCACGAAGCCGCGGTACAGGTCCCGGACCCTGGGCTCGAACTCCCGGTAGAAGGCGGCGTGGAACTCCGTGGACTGGTCGGTCCGCCAGGTGAGCAGCTCCATCGGGGCGTCCGGCCGCAACGTGCTCAGGTCCTCGGTCCGGTAGATCGACCGCACCGCCGCGGCGAAGTCGAACACGGCCGGATCGTACTCGTAGGTCTTCGGCTGCATGCTCTCCCACACTCCCCGAATTCTCCTGGCGGACAAATGCCTCCTGGTCGAGAAACTAGCGCAGCGGCCCTGTGCCACCAAGACCTTCCGGGCGGCAAGAGCACGACGGGAGAAAGCGGTCCGGAAGAAGCGCGGGCACCCGTCGCCGGACTACTCCGGCCCCGCCGCGTCCACCGCCGGCACCACCTCCTCCCGCAGCCGCCGGGCCGAGGCCGCCACCGATCCGGCGGCGGCCTCCCGGGTGTCGCCGACACCGACCATCAGCCCCACCAACTGCGCCTCCAACAGGCGGTCGGCGTCGCAGGGCTCGATCAGGTAGCCGCCGAGCTCCAGGACGACCAGGCCGTGCACCGCCGACCACATCTGGTGCGCCACCAGTTCCGGGTCCGCCGGGCGGAACCGGCCCGCCCCGATGCACCGGGCCGCGCACTCGGTCACACCGGCCAGCGTGTAGCGGCCGTACTGGCGGTCCTCCTCGTCGAGCGAGAACCCGGCCAGCGAGGAACCGCCGAACATCACCGCGTACAGGTGGGGGTTGGCCTGCGCGTTGCACCGGTACGCGCGGCCCAGCAGCGCGAGGTCGCACACCGGGTCGTCACTGGGCCGCACCCGGGTGAAGTGCTGCTGGAGCCGGGCGAACCCCTCGTGGACGATGGCCCGCGCCAGCCCGCGCATTCCGTTGAAGTGGGTGTACAGGGCCATCGTCGAGGTGCCGACCTCGCTCGCGATGCGGCGGGTGGACAGTGCCTGCGGCCCCTCCTCCGCCAGCAGCCGGGCGGCGATGGTCACCAGCCCCGGGCGGGCACGGGGATCCGAGCGACGCGGACTCATGTCCCCAGTCAACCAAAACGCCGTTGCGCCGGAGCCGGTCGCGGTCCACAACTCCCGATCCCAGCACACTGCGAGAAGCGGCCCCCAGGACGCCCGGCGTAGCTTCCCAGTCACCCGGCGCGACCGCCGCCCCCCCGACCGAAAGGCCGCCCCCGTGCTCTCCAGACCCCTCGGCGCCGCGATGCTCCTGTACGCGGGCAGTGCGATCGTGCTGGTCTCCTCCGCCCTGGCCTTCCACCACGCCTTCGCCATGGACCCCGCGATGCCGATGCCGACGTCGATGTCGATGCCGATGGAGATGGCGCACGCCCCGACCGACGCCGGACGGAAGCTCGACGGCATGCCGCTGGCGGAGATGCCGGAGATGTTCACCGCCTTCGCCGGACTGCTGCTCGTGGTGGCCGGCGCCGCCCTGCGCGGACGGGCGCGCTCGGCCCCGACCGAACTCCGCGCGGGCCGGCGCGGCCGGCTGCTGATCGCCGTCATCGGTACGGCCGCCCTGACCATCGACATCAGCAAGACCTCCACGCTGGGCTTCGTCATCCCCGGCATGCGGGCCGACTACGGCCTCGACCCCCGGACGGCCTCCCTGCTGGCGGTCTGCGGGCTGACCGGGACGGCGGCCGGGGCACTGCTGTTCGGCGTGCTCACCGACCGGATCGGCCGCCGCAGCTCCTACCTGATCGCCACCCTCGGCTTCACCGCCACCAGCATGTGCGGCTCGATGCCCTCCTTCCACGGGAACCTGCTGATGTGCGGCCTGATGGGCCTGGCGGTCGGCGGCCTCGCCCCGTTGCTGATCACCCTGCTCACCGAGGCGGTCGGCGGGCGGGTCCGCGGATCGGTGGTGGTGGCGCTCTCCGTCGTCGCCACCGCCGTCGGCTACCTGATCGCCGCCGGCTCGGCCCTGTGGCTGGAGCCGGTGTTCGGCTGGCGGATCCTCTGGCTGATCGGCGCCCCCACCGGCGCCGCGCTGGCGCTTCTCGCGCCCTTCGTCCCCGACTACGTGGCGCGCTCCGCCCCGGCGGCGCGGAGCGCGCCGGTCCCGCGCCGGGACACACGGTCCGCGCGGGCCCTCACCCACGGCCTGCAGCGGGCGTTCGCCACCCTGATCGGCCTGCTCACCTTCGGCCTCACCACCTGGGTGCCGAGCCTGGCCCGGATCGGCGGTGTGCCGGTGCGCACCGCGAACCTGATGCTGACCGTGGCGGCGGTGGTGATGGTCCCGTGCGCCCTGCTGCTGATGCTGGGCTACCGCCGGTTCGGTCCGACCAGCATGGCGGCGGGCCTGGCCACGGTCACCGCCGTGCTGCTGCTGGCGCTCACCGCCAGCGGCGCGGTGGCCCAGGTGGGCTGGATCTGCGCGGGCGCGCTGGTGGCGGCACTGTTCTCGGTGAACTCGATGGCCGCGATCTTCCTGCCGATCGCGGCCGACCTGGCCGATCCGGAACGGCGCGGCCGGACCACCGGCTGGGTCTCCTTCTTCAACCGGCTGGGCGGCCTGTGCGGGCCGCTGCTGCTGGCGGGTCTGGTGTCCTCGGCCTCCGACGTCCTGCTGGCGGTCTCCGTCCTGGCGCTGCTGTGCGGTGCGGCCGCCTGGTACATCAGCCGCCGGAGCCGGCTCGCGGCCCCGGCGCTCGGCGCGGCGTCCGAGTGACGGGGGCGCGGGTGCGGCCGGTGGCAGAGCACGGGCGGAGAAGCCCGCCGATCTCCGGGAGTCGATACTGGAATCGCCCAACTCGCCACGGTTCGAGGCGGATTGGGAGGGCTCCGGGCATCCGGCCGGTTCCGCTCAACGGAAGGAAGAGGCATGGTCGACCGACAGGACGTGATCTCCGCGCTGGTGCTGGACGGCGAGGCCGTCGACGCGCTGGTGGCGAACCTGCCCGAAGCCGACTGGGCACGCCCCACGCCGGCTCCCGGCTGGACCGTCGCCCACCAGGTCGCCCACCTCACGGCCACCTTCAGGCTGGCCGGACTCGCGGCGGGCGATCCCGAGGCCTTCCGGGCGGTTGCCGCCGGCATCGGGCAGGACATGGACGGCGCGGTGCAGCAGGCCCTCAAGCCCTACCTGGCGAAGGCGCCGAAGCTCCTGCTGGAGAGCTGGCAGACCGAGCGCCGGACCGCGGAGGAGGCCCTGGCGGCCGTTCCGGCGGACCGGCCGCTGCCGTGGCTGGTCCGCCCGCTGACGGCCCCCGTGCTCGCCGCCGCCGGCATGATGGAGCTGTTCGGCCACGGCCAGGACATCGCCGACGCGCTCGGGGAGCGCCGCGAGCACACCGACCGGATCCGCTACCTGGTCGAGTTCGCCGTCCGCACCTGGGACTTCGGCTACCAGGCCCGCGGGCTCACGCCGCCGGAGACGACGTTCCGCTTCGAGATCACCGCTCCGTCGGGCGCCCGGTGGGAGTTCGGCCCCGCCGACGCGGAACAGCGCGTCAGCGGACCCGCCGTCGACTTCTGCCTGCTGGTGACCAGGCGCCGGCACCGCGACGACCTCGCCCTGACGGCCCGCGGCGAGGACGCCGACGCCTGGCTCGACCTCGCCCAAGCCTACCGCGGCC
>NZ_JBHVET010000747.1:0-4061 GCF_042802135.1 Kitasatospora sp. NPDC057512 | reverse complement strand
GGGTGCGGTCGCGGGGGCGGGGGTGGGCTGGGCCGTCGACCGGACGGACCGCTGCGCGGGCGCGGCGGCCTCCCCGGTCGCGCAGTGCCGCTCCACGGAGTCGGCGGGGAAGTCGCTCGGCTCGGCCGGGGCGGTGGCCGCCGCGGGGGAGCGGAGCGGATGGGCGTCGAGGTGCTGCTGCGGGCAGCCGACGGGCAGCAGGGAGAACAGGCCGAGCAGCAGCGCGGCCAGGAGCCTGATGGGCATGACGGGACTCCGCGCGGCCGCGCGGGGGCGGCAGCGGATCGGCGGGGCGGAGGGGGTGGACGCGGGCGACGGGCGCCGAGCCGCGCCGAGTGGCGGGCGTGGCGGGGCGTGGCCCGGGGCCGGTCTAGACCCTCAGTCGGGCGATCCGGTGCGGGGGTTCGGGGCTTCCGGGACCGGTGCTCCCGGCGCCGGTGCCGCCGGCCGCGGGGCCCGTCGGGTCGGGCGCCGGTGCGGCGTCTCCGAGGGCCGGCTGGGCGGCGCCGAAGGACCAGGCGGCCTCGGCGTCGGGGCCGTCCTCGGGCTTCCCGGACAGGCACTCGCCGCCGGGGTGGTCGGCGTCCTCGCCGTGTTCCTGCTGGTGGGCGGGTTGCGTGGGCTGCGGAGCCTTCGGGCCCTGGGGTCCGTCGTCCGCCGCCGTGGCGTGGGCGGACCAGACGATCCCGATCGGATCGGTGTGCCCGGCGCCGGTCTCCGCGCTGAACCCGTGGGACGCGAACACGGCCATCAGCAGGGCGCCCAGCCAGAACAGCTGCGCCGCCACCCCTCGGGGGCGGGCGCGTCGTGTACGCAACGGCGACCGGGCGGTGACCATGCCGTGATCCTAGCCCGACTTCCTGTTCCGTCATAGCGCGTCTCAGATGGTGTGATGAATCGTCAACTGACGTCGTCCGGAGTGCGATCGGAAGAGTCGGAAGAAAGTGTTATCGGCGAGGACGGGGAGGGTCTCCTGGGCACGGGAGCGAACGCGCGATGCCGTGGGTGAGGTCCACGGCGGGATCGCGGAGTTCGAGATGGGGCACTCCGCGCGGAGCCAGAGGTCTCCGACCGCGCCCGCTCCCGACGCGCCGCCGGACCGTCCCGTCCGCCGGCGCACCCGGCGGTCCGCATGCTCCCCCCTGGCTGCGGACCGCCGGGGTCACCGGGCTGGCTGCGGGCCACCGGGTCATTGAGCCGAGGCCCGTTCCTTGGGCAGCCGCCAGACCAGTTCCTCGCCGGTCTCCGCCGGCGCGAGCGCCTCGGCGGGGCGGCGCAGGTGCTCGGTGAAGCCGAGGCGGGCCGGGACGGCGCCGCTGGCCCGGTTGGCCGGGTCGTGGACGATCTCGACGGCCTCCACCCCGGGGAGGTGGAACGCCTCGTCGGCCAGGGCCCGCGCGGTCCGGGTGGCCAGCCCGCGCCCGGTGGCGGCGGGGTGCAGCCAGTAGCCGATCTCACGGACCTCCTCAGGAGTGTCCTCGCGTCGGAACAGCCCGCAGGCACCGACGATCGCGCCGTCGAGCACGATCGCGTACGTGAAGTCCCGCCCGTTCGCCCAGAGTTCCGCGCGGCCGGCGAGGAACTCGGCGGTCTTGGCGCGGCTGTGCTCGCTCACCCAGGGCATCCAGGGCCGCAGGTGCTCCAGCGACTCCTCGATGACGGCGAAGAACTCGGGCAGGTCCGCCTCGCCGTCGAAGCGGCGCAGGGTGGCCCCGTCCAGGGCGATGACGTGCTGGGGATGGTTCATGGCAGGAGGATGGTCCGTGCACGCCTCGCCAGGCAAACGGGTTTTCCGGCAGGGGCCGTCCGCTCGTCAGCCCGGTCCGCCCGCCGGGGTGCGCCGCTGCAGCAGGACGGCCGCCTCGCGGTCGGTGACCTCGTGGAACTCGCCGTACCAGGGCCCGGCGGCGTGCGCGTAGCGGGGCAGGTGGAGGCAGACCACCGCGTCCACGTCCCGGCGCAGGTCGGCCGCGATCCGGGCGTCGCCGACCGGCGCCGCGAGGATCAGCCGCTCCGGGTGGTCGGCGGCCAGGGCGTGGAGGGCCGCCCGGGCGGTGAGCGCGTCGGTCAGCCCGTCGGAGACCAGGACGACGGTGCGCCCCCGCAGCGGGAGCCGGGCCCGGCCCGGGCGGTAGAGCGCCTCGCGGCGGTGCACCTCGATCCGCTCCCGCTTGACGGCCGTGCCCAGCTCGGCCGCGGTGACCCCGAGGCTCTCCAGGGCGTACCGGTCGAGCAGCGGCGGGTCGCCGTCCGCGATCGCGCCGACCGGGCGGTCGTGTCCCGGCACGGCCAGCGGCCGGACCACCGTGGCGTCGAGCGGGGCGCCCAGCGCCTCGGCGACCTCGGCGGCCACCGGCAGCCCGCCGGGGGCCAGGCCGAGGACCACCACCCCGGCACCGGCCCGCCCGCCCAGCAGCGGGACGAGCCTGCGGGCCAGCTGGTGCCCGGCGGTGCTGCGGTCGAGGAATCTCACGGGCCTGTCCTTGTCCTCCATGTGTTCGAGTGCCCCGGTCGGGGCCGGGGCGGCAAGGCCGGGCGAGCGGCCTGCGGGCACCGTCCGTTCCGCCCCGTCACCGGGGCGGCTGCCCCGTTGCGGCGGGCTCTAACGTCCGGGAACGTCCGGGAACGTCCGGGCGCGATCCGGGGACGGTGAGGGCGGTGCCGCCGGGGCCGGCGCGCCCTTCCCGTTCCCGTGGTACCGCCCCCGGCTGCCCGACTACTGTTGCCCGGCATGACCGACACCGGGACCGAACTCACCGCGGAGCTGGTCCGCGCGCTGCTGCACGACCAGCACCCCGACCTGGCCGACCGCCCCGTGACGCTCGGCGCGCGCGGTTGGGACAACCAGCTGTGGCGGCTCGGCGACGACCTCGCCGTCCGGCTGCCCTGGGCGACGCGGTCGGCGGACGAGCTGCTGCGCAAGGAACACGCCTGGCTGCCCGCCCTCGCCCCGCACCTGCCGCTGCCCGTCCCCGTCCCGCAGCGCCTCGGCGAGCCCTCCGAGCGGTTCCCGCGGCCCTGGATCGTCACCACCTGGGTGCCGGGCGCGCCCGCCGACCGCGCCCCCGCCACCCGCGCCGCGCAGGCCGCCGACACCCTGGCCGCCTTCCTGACCGCCCTCCACCGCCCCGCCCCCGAGGGTGCGCCCGCCGGTCGCGGCCGCGGCGGACCGCTGGCCGACCACGCCGAAGGCTTCGCCAGGCAGCTCGCCTCGGCCACCGAGCTGGGGCTGCTCCCCGACCCGGAGGCCGTCCGCGCGGTCTGGGAGGACGCCGTCACCGCGCCGGAGTGGACGGGCCCGAACCTGTGGCTCCACGGCGACCTGCACCCGGCCAACGTGCTCACCGCCGACGGCACCTTCTGCGGCGTGATCGACTTCGGCGACCTCTTCGCCGGTGACCCGGCCGGCGACCTCGCCGCCGCCTGGATCCTGCTGCCGGACGGCGCCGCCGACCGCTTCCACGCGGCCTACCGGCCCGCCCCGGACCCCGCCACCCTGCGCCGCGCCCGCGGCTGGGCGGTGCTGCGCGCCCTCTCCTGCCTGCGCATCGGGCACGCCGGCGACCACGGCCGCCCCGGCGGCAAGCCCACCTGGGGCCCACCCGCCCGGGCCGCCCTGGCCCGCCTCGTCGCCACGGCCGGCCACTGACGGCGCGCTGTCACCGTTAGGGGCTGCCCCGTCCGGGTAGGCGCGGTTCCGTACGGGGGCCGATCGAGACCAGGACGGAAGGGATTCCCATGGTGCTGCTGGGACTTCTGCTGATGGCGGCGTCCGGCACGTTCGTCGGGCTGCTGATCGCGGACAACCTCTCCGGTGGGCCCGACTACCAGGTGACGGTCCTGGGCAACGACCTGGTGACGCTCGACAGCCTGGGCATCTTCCTCGCCGGGGTGGCACTGGCGCTGCTCTTCTGCCTCGGTTTCGCGCTGCTGAGGCCGTTCCGGCGGATCCGGTGGATCGGGCAGTCCTCACACGCGGCGCGCTCCTCGCGAACGGCGGGCTCCTCGCGAACGGCGGGCTCCGCGCGAACGGCGGGCTCCGCGGATCTGGACCCCACCGA
>NZ_JBHVET010000746.1:0-4066 GCF_042802135.1 Kitasatospora sp. NPDC057512 | reverse complement strand
CAGCGCGCGACGCAGGCGCCGATCGAGCCGGGGCCGCCGGTCAGCAGCACGGTGCCGCGCGCCCGCCAGGGGGCGCGGCCGGCCGGCCGCGGCTCGGCCCGCACCAGGCGGCGGGCGAGCGTGCCGGAGGGGCGCAGGGCGACCTGGTCCTCCGTGCGGTCCGCGAGGACCGCGACCAGCCGGGCGCCGGTCCGCGCGTCGAACTCCGGCGGGAGGTCGACCAACCCGCCCCAGCTGTCCGGGAGTTCCATGCCGATGACCCGGCCCATGCCCCACAGCTGGGTCTGCACGGGAGCGGTCGTCACCTCGTCCGGCCCGGTCTGCACCGCGCCCCGGGTCAGCAGCCACAGCGGCGCGTCGACGCCGGTCCGGCGCAGCGCCTGGACGAGGTCGACCGTCGCGGCGGTGCCGCGCGGGATCCACGGGTACGCCGGGTCGTGGCCCTCCTCCAGCGCCAGCAGGGACACCACGCCGGACACGGTGCCGGTGACGGCCTCGTCGAGCGTCTCGACGCCGGTCCGGACGACCTGCGCGCCGTGGTCGGCCAGCGCGCGGGCGCACGCGTCGGCCACGGCTCCCTCGCCGAGGAGCAGCCAGGTGCCGGACAGGGCCGGTACGGCGGTCGGGTCCGCGTCCGCGGGCTGCCAGCGGATCCGGTAGCGCCAGTCGTCGACGCCCGCCGCGTCCGCCGGCCGGGCCGGGGCCGCGGGCCAGTACCGCTGGCGCTGGAAGGCGTAGGTCGGCAGCTCGACCGCCGTCCCGCCGCCGAGCACCGCCGCCCAGTCGACGGCCGCGCCGCCCGTGTACGCCTCGGCGAGCGAGGCCAGCAGACGCTGGGCGCCGCCCTCGTCGCGGCGCAGGGTGCCCACGACGGTCGGGGAGCGGTCCTCCAGGCTGTCGGCGATCGCCGGGGTCAGCACCGGGTGCGGGGAGACCTCCAGGAACACGCCGTGGCCGGCCTCGCCGAGGGTCCGTACGGCGCGGTCGAACTCGACGGTCTCGCGCAGGGACGCGTACCAGTAGGCCGGGTCCAGCTCGGGGCCGGACAGCCACTCACCGGTCAGCGCGGAGATCATCGGGACCTGTACCTCGCGGGGGGCGATGCCCTGGAGGACGGTCAGGATCTCCTCGCGAAGCTCGTCCACGTGGGCGCTGTGCGAGGCGTAGTCCACCGGGATCATCCGGGCACGCGGCGACTCGCCACAGGAGTCCGCGAGTTCACGCAGCGCGTCGGCGTCGCCGGAGACGACCGTCGCCGACGGGCCGTTCACGGCCGCCACCGACAACCGGGAACCGTACGAAGCGATCCGCGCCCGGACACCCTCCACCGGCTCGGCGATCGACAGCATCCCGCCACGACCGGCCAGGGCCTTCAGGGTCTTGCTCCGCAGGGCGACGACCTTCGCCGCGTCCTCCAGGGAGAGAATCCCCGCGACGGCGGCCGCCGCGATCTCACCCTGCGAGTGACCCACCACGGCGTCGGGAGCGACACCCGCCGCCTCCCACACGGCGGCGAGCGAGACCATCACCGCCCACAGTGCCGGCTGCACGACGTCAGCGGCCTCGAAGCCATGAAGGCCCGCCAGCACATCGTCCAACTGCCAGTCCACATACGGCGCGAGAGCCTCGGCACATTCGGCGAGCCGCGCCGCGAACACCGGCGAGGCCTCCGCCAGCTCACGCCCCATCCCGACCCACTGGCTCCCCTGCCCCGGGAAGACGAACACCGTCCGCCCGGCGCCGCCGGAAGCCACCGACCCGGTCACCACACCGGGCGCGGGCTGCCCCGTGGCCACCGCGGCGAGACCCGCCGCGAGTTCACCGCGCTCGCCGCCCAGCACCACCGCGCGCCGCTCGAAGGCCGACCGCGTGGTGGCCAGCGACCACGCGACGTCGCCGACCGGCAGCTCCGGCCGCGCCAGCACGTGCTCGCGCAGCCGGCCCGCCTGGCCGGCCAGTGCGGTCGCGTTGCGGCCCGACACCACCCAGGCCGATGCCGCCGTCGGCAGGACGGGCGCCGGGCGCTCCTCATCCGCCGCCGCCTCCCCGGCCGCCGGCGCGGGCGCCTCCTCCAGGATCACGTGGACGTTCGTCCCGCTCGCGCCGAACGCCGAGACCCCGGCCCGGCGCACCCGCTCGCCCGCCGGCCACTCCACCGGTTCCTGGAGCAGCCGGACGTTCCCCGCGGCCCAGTCCACGTGCGAGGACGGCTCCCCGGCGTGCAGGGTCCTGGGCAGGGTGCCATGCCGCAGGGCGAGCACCATCTTCATCACGCCGCCGACGCCGGCGGCCTGCTGCGCGTGGCCGATGTTGGACTTGAGCGAGCCGAGCCACAGCGGCCGGTCCTCGTCGCGGCCCTGCCCGTAGGTGGCCAGCAGCGCGCCGGCCTCGATCGGGTCGCCCAGCTCCGTGCCCGTCCCGTGCGCCTCCACCGCGTCCACCTCGGAGGCCGTCAGGCGGGCGTCGGCGAGGGCGGCCCGGATGACCCGGCGCTGCGCGGGCGCGCTCGGCGCCGTCAGGCCGTTCGACGCGCCGTCCTGGTTCATCGCGCTGCCGCGGATGACCGCCAGGACGCGGTGGCCGTTGCGGCGGGCGTCCGACAGCCGCTCCAGCAGGACGAGTCCGGCGCCCTCGCCCCAGCCCGTGCCGTCGGCGTCCTCCGAGAACGGCTTGCAGCGTCCGTCGGAGGCGAGGCCCTGCTGGCGGGCGAAGTCGGCGAACATCACCGGGGTGGACATCACCATCACGCCGCCGGCGAGGGCGAGCGAGCACTCGCCCGAGCGCAGCGAGCGGGCCGCCAGGTGGACGGCGGCCAGTGAGGAGGAGCAGGCCGTGTCGACGGTCACGGCGGGCCCGTTCAGGCCCAGGGTGTAGGAGACCCGGCCGGAGAGCACGCTGATGGCGCTGCCGGTGACCAGGTGGCCCTCGCCGTGGCCGTGCTCGCGTGCGTACCAGTCGTAGCCGGACGCGCTGGCGCCGACGAACACGCCGGTGTGCGAGCCGCGCAGGGTGCGCGGGTCGAGTCCGGCGTGCTCCAGCGTCTCCCAGGCGACCTCCATCACGAGGCGCTGCTGCGGGTCCATCGCGAGGGCCTCGCGCGGGCTGATGCCGAAGAAGCCGGGGTCGAACTCGGCCGCGTCGGGGAGGAATCCGCCGCGGGTCTCGTAGCCGTGGGTGGCCGCCTCGCCCGGGTCCCAGCCGCGGTCGGCGGGGAAGTCGCCGACGGCGTCGGTGCCGGTGGCGACCAGCTTCCAGAGCTCGTCCGGCGTGCGCACGCCGCCCGGGTAGCGGCAGCCCATGCCGACGACGGCGATCGGCTCGCCGGTCACGGTCTCCAACTCGCGGACGCGCTCGCGGCTCTCGTGCAGCTCGGCCGTGACGCGCTTCAGGAAGTACCGGAGCTTGTCCTCGCTCACGCGTTCCACCTCGGGGTGCTCGGGCTGTGGGTACTCGGTCTGGGCAGCGCTCGGGCGGCCCGCGGGAGGGTCGGCGGTACGGTCATTCGATGCCGAACTCCTTGCCCAGGAGGTCGAAGACCTCGTCGTCGTCCGCGGCGGCGAGGCGCTCGGAGACGTCCTGGCCGGCGGCGGTGCCGGCGCCGTTGCCGCCGCCGGTGGCGGGGCCGCCGGCGCGGCGCTGGAGTCGTTGCCACTTGGCGCTCAGCGCGGCGAGCTGCGCCGCGACCGCGTCCTCGTCCCCGTCCGTCCCGTCGCCGTCCTCGCCGAGCCGGTCCAGCAGGCCCGACAACGTGGCGTCCAGCCGGTCGAGTTGGGTGCGTACGGAGTCCGGTCCCGCACCGAGTTCGCGCAGCAGGTGCGCGGCGAGGGCGGCGGACGTCGGGTACTCGAAGACGACGGTGGAGGGCAGGGTGACGCCGGTGGCGGCGGCGAGCCGGTCGCGCAGTTCGATGGCGGTCAGGGAGTCGAAGCCGAGGTCCCGGAAGGCGCGTTCGGCGTCGATGTCGGCGGTGCTGCCGTGCGACAGCACCAGGGCCGCCTGGGCGCGCACCAGGTCCGTCACCGCGGCCGGCCGGCGGGCGGCGGGCAGGGCGAGGACGGTGCGGGCG
>NZ_JBHVET010000745.1:0-4084 GCF_042802135.1 Kitasatospora sp. NPDC057512 | reverse complement strand
CTTCGGCGCCCCCTGACCGGCGCCCTGGCCGGCGTCCCGGCCCGCACCCTTGGGCGCGTCCTTGCCGGATCCCTTGGCAGAGCCCTTGGCCGCGGCACCCTTCGCCGCGGAACCCTTGCCCGCGGCGCCCTTGCCCGCGGCACCCTTGCCCGCGCCCTTCCCGGCCTCCGGCCCGGCGGGCCCCTGGTCGGCCCGCTCGCCCGGGACGAACGGCGCGGTGCTCGCGGTGAGGCCGTCGCGGTCGGTGGCCTCCGGACGGGACGGCCGGCCCCAACGCGGCCGGGAGACCTGACCGGGCTTGGAGCCGCCCCGGCGGGCGCCCTTGCCGGAGGCGCCGGAGGAGCCCGAGGAGCGGGGCGGAGTGTTGCGGGTCACTGGGAGGAGTCCTTGCTGCGGTCGGGGGTGTCACCGGCGTTCGTACCGGTGGAGACGGAATCCTTCGACTTTACGGCCTTCGGCGCCCGAGGCTCGCCACGCCGGACGGCACCCGGCGCCGACCAGGCCTTCTGCGGCTTGCGCCGCTCGGAGGACTCCAGCTGCCACGGTACCGAGGTGACCATCACCCCGGGCTTGAACAGCAGCCGCCCCTTGAGCCGCAGCGCGCTCTGGTTGTGCAGCAGGTGCTCGTACCAGTGCCCGACCACGTACTCCGGGATGTAGACCGAGACCACGTCCCGCGGGCTGCTGCGCCGCAGGTTCTTCACGTAGTCCAGGACCGGCCCGGTGATCTCGCGGTACGGCGAGTCCAGCACCTTGAGCGGCACCTCGATGCCGCGCTCGTCCCACTCCCGCCGCAGCGCCGCCGTGTCCGCCGGGTCGACGTTGACCGTGACCGCCTCCAGCGTGTGGGCCCGGGCCAGCCGGGCGTACGCCAGGGCGCGCAGCGCCGGCTTGTGCAGCTTGGAGACCAGCACGATGGCGTGCACCCGGGTGGGCAGCACCACGTCGTCCGGCTCCTCGGCGGCGATGAGCTCGTCGGAGACCCGGTCGTAGTGGCGCCGGATGCCCTTCATCATCACGAACAGCACGGCCATCGCGGCGATCGCGATCCAGGCGTGGCCGATCTTGGTGACCAGCACGACGATCAGCACGGCCATGGTCATCACCAGGCCGAAGGCGTTGATCGCCCGGCTGCGCTGCATGTGGCGGCGCTTGGCCGGGTCGGTCTCGGTGCGCAGCAGCCGGGTCCAGTGCCGGATCATGCCGGACTGGCTCATGTTGAAGGCGACGAAGACGCCGACGATGTAGAGCTGGATCAGCCGGGTCGGGTCGGCGTCGAAGGCGAGGATCAGCAGGATCGCGGCGATCGCCAGCAGGATGATGCCGTTGGAGAAGGCCAGCCGGTCGCCGCGGGTGTGCAGCTGGCGCGGCAGGTAGCGGTCCTGGGCGAGGATCGAGCCGAGCACCGGGAAGCCGTTGAAGGCGGTGTTGGCGGCGAGCACCAGGATCAGGCCGGTGACGCCGGCGACGAAGTAGAAGCCGGGGGTGAAGTTGTTGAACACGGCCTCGCTGATCTGCGCCAGCGCGGTCTTCTGGTGGTAGCCGGGCGAGGAGCCGACGAGCTGCTCGGTCGGGTTCTCGGCCATCTGGACACCGGTCAGCCGGGCCAGCCAGATGATGCCCATGAACATCACGACGGCGATGCTCGCCATCATCAGCAGCGTGGTGGCGGCGTTCTTGCTCTTCGGCTTGCGGAAGGCCGGCACGCCGTTGGAGATCGCCTCCACACCGGTCAGCGCGGCACAGCCGGAGGAGAAGGACTTCAGCAGCAGGAACACCATCGCGAAGCCGGTCAGCGAGTCGTTGCCGGGGGTGGCGGCGAGGTGGAAACCGGAGCTCTCCGCGGGCATGTCCTGGCCGAGCGCGAAGTGCCGGAAGACGCCGTAGCCGACCATCCCGATCACGCCGACCATGAAGGCGTAGGTGGGAACGGCGAAGGCGCTTCCGGACTCGCGCACACCGCGCAGGTTCATGCCCATCAGCAGGACGACCACGACCACCGACAGGACCGCCTCGTGGCCGCGCAGCGAGGGCACCGCGGAGACGACGTTGGCGACGCCCGAGGTGGTCGACACGGCCACGGTGAGCACGTAGTCGACCATCAGCGCGCTGGCGACCACCAGACCGGCGGCCGGCCCGTGGTTGACGGTCGCGACCTCGTAGTCGCCGCCGCCGCTGGGGTAGGCGTGGACGTTCTGCCGGTACGAGGCGACCACGGCGAGCATCACGATCGCCACGACGACGCCGATCTGCCAGGAGAAGTGGATCGCCGAGGCGCCCGCGATGGAGAGGGTGAGCAGGATCTCCTCGGGGGCGTACGCGACCGAGGAGAGCGCGTCCGAGGCGAACACGGGCAGCGCGAGCCGCTTGGGCAGAAGCGTCTCGCCCAGCTTGTCGCTGCGTAGGGCGCGCCCGATCAGGATGCGTTTCGGAAGGTCAGTCGGCATAGGCACGTTAAGGAATCGTAGGGGCTCCCCGGTCAACGCTCCGCCGTTTGTCCCCCCCTTCGTCGCGACTGCGTTCGGTGGACCGGCTAGCGTGTCGGATACGAGTCGGCGGGCAACACTCTGGTTGTCGAGCGTTGCCGGGTCGGCGCCCCCACGAGGAACCTCGCCCCGGACGACCGGGCGGGAAACGGAGCTGAACGGTGTTTGCGCAGGTCAAGACCCCTTCGGGACGGGTGAGGTAAGCGCCGGTGCACATCGTCATCATGGGCTGCGGCCGCGTGGGCTCCGCCCTCGCCAGAGCCCTGGAGAAACAGGGCCACTCGGTGGCCGTGGTCGACCAGGACCCGACCGCGTTCCGTCGGCTGGGCGCCGGCTTCAACGGGCGCCGGGTGACCGGCGTCGGCTTCGACCAGGACACCCTCCGCGAGGCGGGCATCGAGGAGGCCGGCGCCTTCGCCGCGGTCTCCAGCGGCGACAACTCCAACATCATCGCCGCGCGGGTGGCCCGGGAGAACTTCGGCGTCGAGAACGTCGCCGCCCGGATCTACGACCCCCGCCGCGCCGAGGTGTACCAGCGCCTGGGCATCCCCACCGTGGCGACGGTCCGCTGGACCGCCGACCAGATGCTGCGCCGGCTGCTGCCGAGCGGCGCCGAGCCGCTGTGGCAGGACCCGAGCGGTGGCGTCCAGCTCGCCGAGGTCGCGTACGACCCGCGCTGGATCGGCCACCGGATCGGCGAGCTGGAGGAGGCCTCCGGCACCCGGGTGGCGTTCGTCACCCGGCTCGGCGAGGGGGTGCTCCCCTCGCCGCAGATGGTGGTGCAGGAGGGCGACCTGGTGCACGTGATGCTGCGCCGGGCCGACCTGACGGCCGTCGAGGCCGCGTTCGCGCAGGGGCCGAAGGAGGAGGGTCACTGATGCGGGTCGCCATTGCCGGGGCCGGAGCCGTGGGCCGCTCGATCGCGGGCGAGCTGCTGGAGAACGGCCACGAGGTCCTGCTGATAGACAAGAACCCGAACTCCATCTCGGTGGAGCGGGTCCCGATGGCGGAGTGGCTGCTGGCCGACGCCTGCGAGATCACCTCGCTGGACGAGGCCGCGCTCCAGCGCTGCCACGTGGTGATCGCCGCGACCGGTGACGACAAGGTCAACCTGGTCGTCTCGCTGCTCGCCAAGACCGAGTACGCGGTGCCGCGGGTGGTCGCCCGGGTGAACAACCCCAAGAACGAGTGGCTCTTCAACGAGTCCTGGGGCGTGGACGTCGCCGTCTCCACCCCGCGTCTGATGTCCGCGCTGGTCGAGGAGGCGGTCAGCGTCGGCGACCTGGTCCGCCTGATGCGCTTCAGCCAGGGCAACGCCAACCTGGTCGAGCTGACCCTGGCCTCCGACACCGAGCTGGTCGGCACCCGGGTCGGCGACGTGGCCTGGCCGCAGGACACCGCGCTGGTGACCATCATCCGCGAGGGCCGGGTGCTGGTGCCGGGCAAGGACGACACCCTGGAGGGCGGCGACGAGCTGCTCTTCGTCGCCGCGCAGGAGCGCGAGGAGGAGCTGGAGGAGCTCCTCTCGGCCAGCTCGGGCGCCCAGTAGCCCCGGAGAGCCGCGACACACGGCGAAGGGCCCGCACCCCTCGGGGTGC
>NZ_JBHVET010000744.1:0-4086 GCF_042802135.1 Kitasatospora sp. NPDC057512 | reverse complement strand
GCCTGGGGCTGGCGATCCAGGTGCGGTCGACCAACGACCACCACAGTCAGCTCCGCGGGGCCCGCCAGGAGGACCTGGTGCGGATCCTCGATGAACTGGACAGCCGTCAGCAACGTCTCCAGCAGGAGAAGGCGGAGTTGGAGCAGTCCCTGGCGAAGTTGGAGAACAGCTCCAACCAGGCCAAGGAGGCCCAGGAGCAGACCAGGAAGAAGGCGACGGAGCTCGGCGTGCTCGCCGGCACCGTCAAAGCCACTGGTCCGGGCATCGTACTCACGGTCGATGATCCCCAAGGGCAGGTGAAGGCAGATATGCTGCTGGACACCCTGCAAGAACTTCGAGCGGCGGGGGCGGAGGCGATTCAGATCAACGATGTGCGCGTGGTGGTCAACACCTACTTCACCGACCTGTCGGCCGGTGGGGTGCAGATCGACGGGAAGAAGGTCTCGCAGCCCTACCGCTTCACGGTCGTGGGGAACCCGCAGGACCTGACACCCGCGCTGAACATCCCGGGAGGTGTCGTCCGCACACTGGAGAGCCACCAGGCGCGGGCGACGATCGCCCAGCAGCAGAAGGTGGTCGTCGACGCCCTCGTGGACCCGAAGTCGCCGCAGTACGCCAAGCCGGCTTCGAAGTGACGGGGCGCCCGGCGAACGGCCCGTCAAGGGCGGGCGGCACCCGCTGCGGGACGCCGCCGTCACATGGGCGAGACTGGTTCGCACCGGTACGCTCCGGAGCAACAACCGCAGTACCTGCCACCGCAGTACCAACCGCCGGAGTACCACTCCAGCGGGCCCGAGCCGCAACGACCGGGTCCGCAGCATGTCCGAGGTTCTCACCCTGCCCCGCGGGCGGGTCTGTCACACGCAAGGGGATTCGCCCGTGAGTTTCTTCTCGAAGTTGTTCGGTCGTAACAAGGGCCGTGACGCGGCCGCCGTCGAGGCACCCACCGCGCGTCACCGCCGACCGGAGGACGAGCCCGCAGTGCCGGGCATGCGCCCGGCCCCCGAGGCCGCGCCGTACGCAGGTCAGCAGCTGTACCGGGACGGCGGCGCCGCCCAGTACGCGGGGAATCCGGCGGGCTACGGCGCGTCGGTTGACCCCTCCGGCGAGCCGCGCATAGGTTTCCCGTCAGGACCCTCAACCTCTGGTGGAGGGTTTGCCCCGGATCCGTACGCCGGGCACAACCCGTCGGGTGTGCCGCGCCAGGAGGCTGTGAACATGGCTGGCTCCACTCCGTGCCCCAGGTGCGGCAACCGGAACCCGGCCGCGGCCCGGTTCTGTTCCAACTGCGGCACGGCGCTGCGCGGCGGCCTGCTTCCGGAGGGGGCGGCGGAGACCACGTCGACCATCTCCATCTCCGGCCTGGAGTCGTACGACCCCACCACCACGACCGGCACCGGCGCCACGCCGGCCCTGTCGGCCGAGGTGCTGTCGGCGATCGACGCGCTGCCGCCGGGCTCGGCCCTGCTGATCGTGCAGCGCGGTCCGAACTCCGGCAGCCGGTTCCTGCTGGACTCGGACGTCACCACGGCGGGTCGCCACCCGCAGGGTGACATCTTCCTCGACGACGTCACGGTCTCGCGCCGCCACGTGGAGTTCCGCCGCACCCCGGCCGGCTTCAGCGTCGCGGACGTGGGCAGCCTCAACGGCACCTACGTGAACCGGGAGCGGATCGACGAGGTGCCGCTGAACAACGGCGACGAGGTGCAGATCGGGAAGTACCGGCTGGTGTTCTTCGCCGGCCACAACCGGGGGTACTGAAAACGACGTCGGCAGGAGCCCGAGTGAATACGAATACCCCTTCCTCTTCTCTCGGGGCGGCCACCCCAACCCCGTCCGGTCCGCAGGCGGACCGCGGCGGACGCGGGGTGGTCGCGGGCCCGCGGCAGCCGGTCCGGGCCGAGCGGCCCGCCGGTCGTCGGCGCGGCGGCGACGAGCTGCTGAGCATCGGCGCGGTGCTGGCCTTCCTGCGCGACGACTTCCCCGAGGTCACCATCTCCAAGATCCGCTTCCTGGAGGCGGAGGGGCTGGTCGAGCCGCAGCGCACGCCCTCGGGGTACCGCAAGTTCAGCCCGGCCGACGTCGAGCGGCTGGCCTACGTCCTGCGCATGCAGCGGGACCACTACCTGCCGCTGCGGGTGATCCGGGAGCACCTGGACGCCATCGAGCGCGGTGAGAACCCGCCCGCGCTGCCCTCCGCCGCCGACACCCGGCCCGGGCCGCTGGAGGAGGCGGACCGGGAGCTGGTGGCCGCCGGTGAGGTGCCCTCCGGCGTCCGGCTGGGGCGCGCCGAGCTGTTGGCGGCGGCCGAGGCCGGGGAGCCGGAGCTGGCCGAGTGGGAGTCCTACGGGCTGGTCGCCCCGGGGCCGGACGGCGGCTACGACGGCGAGGCGCTCCAGGTGGCCCGGCTGGTCGCGGAGCTCGGCCGGTACGGGCTGGAGCCCCGGCACCTGCGCGCCATGAAGGCCGCGGCGGACCGCGAGATCGCGCTGGTGGAGCAGGTGGTGGCGCCGTTGCGCCGGCACCGGAACCCGCAGACCAGGGCGCACGCGGAGGCCACCGCCCGGGAGCTCGCGACGCTGTCCGTACGGCTGCACGCGGCCATGGTCCAGGCCGGGATGCGGACGCGCGGGTAGGGCATGCCGCCCGCAGCGCGCCCTGGCTGCACCGCGCTGACCAGCGGCGTCGGCTCTGCGCTTTCATATCCGGGAGCGGAGCCATAGGGTTGCCTGTGTGAATGAGCTCGACGTCGTGGGTGTCCGAGTGGAGATGCCTTCCAACCAGCCGATCGTGCTGCTGCGGGAGGTCGGGGGAGATCGCTATCTGCCGATCTGGATCGGCCCCGGCGAGGCGACCGCGATCGCCTTCGCCCAGCAGGGCATGACGCCGGTGCGCCCCCTGACGCACGACCTCTTCAAGGACGTCCTGGAGGCGCTCGGCCAGCAGCTCACCGAGGTCCGGATCACCGACCTGCGGGAGGGCGTGTTCTACGCCGAGCTGGTGTTCGCCGGCGGGGTCGAGGTGAGTGCCCGGCCGTCCGACGCCATAGCGCTGGCGCTGCGCACCGGCACGCCGATCTACGGGAGCGAGGAGGTGCTCGCCGAGGCGGGCATCGCGATCCCGGACGAGCAGGAGGACGAGGTCGAGAAGTTCCGCGAGTTCCTCGACCAGGTGTCGCCCGAGGACTTCGGCGGCAGCGGCCCGCAATAGCGGGGCCCGACCGTGCGGCCTTTCGGCCCATCGTTTTGCCAAAATCCGTCCATCTACCCACACTAGGGGCACGAAAAACCACTCTCCTGAGTGATGTGGTTTGTCTGGTCCGGCGTGGCGATCGTTGACGGGTCATAGGGGACTGCCTACCGTCAGGAGTGGCTGTCCGGGTGGCCGATGCCCGCAGTCGGGTTGCCCGCAGCACAAGTGGACGGAGGCAGGCATGAGCAGCACCGGCGATGACGCGGCCGTGGGAGGCCGGTGCGCCGTGCACATGCCGCGCACCGCTCGCACCGTCACGGATTTCCCCCGGGTCGGCAGGTTCCCGGCCGTACAGGCGGGCCAGCCGGCCATCGAACGGCTGGCCCCGACGTCCGACCTGCTGGGCTTCCGGGGCCCGACGGCCTGCGCGGCGGCCGGCATCACGTACCGCCAGCTGGACTACTGGGCCCGCACCGGACTGCTGGAGCCCAGCGTCCGCACCGCGTACCCGTCGACCAGCCAGCGGCTCTACAGCTTCCGCGACATCCTGCTGCTGAAGATCGTGAAGCGGCTGCTCGACGCGGGTGTCTCGCTGCAGAACATCCGGGTGGCGGTCGCCCACCTCCAGGCCGCCGACCAGGCCGACCTGGCGGGGATGACGCTGATGTGCGACGGCGCGACGGTGTACGAGTGCACCACGCCGCAGCAGGTGGTGGACCTGCTGAAGGGTGGTCAGGGGGTCTTCGGCATCGCGGTCGGAGCGGTCTGGCAGGAGCTGGAGCTCACCCTCGGGCGGCTGCACGCCGAGCGCACCGACACCGGTGAGACGCTGGTCGGTCACGACCCGGCCGACGAGCTGGCCCAGCGGCGCAACCGGGCGGTCTGAGCAGGAGC
>NZ_JBHVET010000743.1:0-4086 GCF_042802135.1 Kitasatospora sp. NPDC057512 | reverse complement strand
GTGTATAAGAGACAGCGCCTCCCCCCCGTCACGTCGACCCCGGATCGGCCATGCTCTCCTTCGTCCTGCGGCGGACCGCCCAGGCCCTCGCGGTCCTGGTCGCGGTCTCCGCCGCCGCCTTCGCCCTCTTCTACGCCGCGCCAGCCGACCCGGCCCGCGCCGCCTGCGGCCCGCGCTGCGACAGCGGGCAGGTCGCGGCGGTGCGCCAGAGCATGGGCCTGGACCAGCCGCTGCTCACCCAGTACACCGACTACCTGGTCGGGGTCGTCGCCGGGCGGGACATCGGCGACGTGGACGGCTCGACCATCCACTGCGACGCCCCCTGCCTCGGCTACTCCTACCGGCTGCACCAGCCGGTCAGCGAGGCCCTCGCCGACCACCTGCCGGTCACCCTCTCGCTGACCGCCGGGGCGCTCGCCGTCCTGCTGGTGTTCGGCCTCGGCACCGGGTTCGTCTCCGCGCTGCGGCACGGGCGGCGGACCGACCGGCTGCTGTCCGGCTTCACCCTGGTCGGCGCCAGTCTGCAGATCTACTTCCTCGGGTACGTCGCGCAGTGGCTGCTGGTCTACTCCACCGGGCTGCTGCCGCTGCCCTCCTACACCCCGCCGACCGACGACCCGGCCGCCTGGGCGGGCGGGATGCTGCTCCCCTGGTTCGTCCTCGGCTTCGTCAACTCCGCGGTGTTCGCCCGGCTTTCGCGCTCGCAGCTGCTGGAGACGATGAACGAGGAGTACGTCCGCACGGCCCGCGGCAAGGGCCTGGGCCGACTGCGCGCCCACCTCAAGTACACCTCGCGCGGCGCCGCCGGACCGCTGGTGCAGCTGATCGGGCTGGAGGCCGGGGTGCTGCTCGGCGGAGCCGTGATCACCGAGACGGTGTTCGGGCTGAACGGGGTCGGGCGGTTCGCCGCCGAGGCCGTCGCCGGGCAGGACCTGCCCGCCGTGGTCGGCGCGGTGCTGCTGGCCGCCTGCTTCATGGTGCTGTTCGTCGCGCTGGCCGACCTCGCGGTCGCCTGGCTCGACCCGCGTGTCCGGCTGAACTGATGGGGAGCCCTTCGATGAAGTCCACTGTTCCGGGGGCCGACGTGCGGACCGCAGACGTGGAAAGCACCGCAGCGGGAAGCACTGTGGCGGAGACCGTCGAGCCGGTGCTGAGCGTCCGCGATCTGACCGTCGCCTTCGCCGACCCGCGCGGCGGCGCGCCGGTGACCGCCGTCCAGGGCCTCTCCTTCGACCTCGCCCCGGGTGAAGTCCTGGGCCTGGTCGGCGAGTCGGGCTCCGGCAAGTCGACCGTCGGGCTCGCCGTCCTCGGCCTGCACGACCCGCGCACCACCACCGTCACCGGCTCGATCCGGCTGGGCGGGCAGGAGGTCGTCGACACCGAGGAGTCCGCGCTGCGCGGGGTGCGGGGCGGAAAGGCGGCACTGGTCTTCCAGGACGCGCTGACCTCGCTCAGCCCCTTCCACGGCGTGGGCGCCCAGCTCGCCGAGATGTACCGGCTGCACCACCCGGGCACGGGCCGGGCCGAGGCGGGCCGCCGGGCGGCCGAGATGCTCGACCGGGTCGGCATCCCGGCGGCCCGGACGCGCGACTACCCGCACCAGTTCTCCGGCGGCATGCGCCAGCGCGTGATGATCGCGATGGCGCTGATGAACGACCCCCGGCTGCTCATCGCGGACGAGCCGACCACCGCCCTGGACGCCCGCGTCCAGCGGCAGGTCCTCGACCTGCTCGGCGAGTTGCAGCGCGAGCACGGGACGGCGGTGCTGCTGGTCAGCCACGACCTGGGCGTGGTCGCCGGGACGACGGACCGCACGCTGGTGCTGCGCGGCGGGGTCGAGGTCGAGTCCGCGCCGACCGCCGAACTGCTGGCCGCGCCGCGCGAGCCGTACACCCGGGCGCTGGTGGGCGCGGCGCTCCGGCTGGACTCGGTGCCGGGCACCGCCCTGCCGACGGTCGACGAGCCGGCCCCGGCACGGACGTTCCGGCCGCGGACCGTCGGGAGCCCGGAGCGCCCCGAGCGGTGGCTGGTCGAGGTGGACGACCTGTCCGTGCACTTCCCCGGACGCCGGAGCTTCTCCGGACTCCGGCGCTCCCCCGGAGGTCGGCGCTTCCCCGGGCTGCGGGCCGAACCGGTCCGGGCGGTCGAGGGCCTCGGCCTGCGGATCGCGCCCGGCGAGACGCTCGGGCTGGTCGGCGAGTCCGGCTCCGGCAAGTCCACCACCTCGCGGGTCCTGGCCGGACTGCAACGCCCCACCGGCGGAAGGGTGCTGTACGACGGCCAGGACGTCACCCGGCCGGACCGGGAGCTGCGGAAGCGGCTCAGCCGGGAGATCCAGCTGGTCTTCCAGGACCCGTACGCCTCGCTCAACCCGCGCCGGACCGTCGCCCAGACCCTGGACACCCCGCTGCGCCTGCACACCCCGCTGGACCGGGCCGGACGGCGGGAGCGCTCCGCCGAGCTGCTGGAGCAGGTCGGCCTGGCGGCCGGGCACCTGGACCGCTACCCGCACGAGTTCTCCGGCGGCCAGCGCCAGCGGATCGGCATCGCCCGCGCGCTGGCCCCGCAGCCGCGCCTGATCATCGCCGACGAGCCGGTCTCCGCGCTCGACGTGTCGGTGCAGGCCCAGGTGCTCAACCTGCTGATGGAGCTGCGCGAACGGCTCGGCGTCGCCTTCCTGTTCGTCTCCCACGACCTCGCGGTGGTCCGGCACTTCTGCGACCGGGTGGCGGTGATGCACCGGGGCCGGCTGGTCGAGTCCACCGACCGGGACCAGCTGTTCGCGGCGCCGCACACCGAGTACACGAGGGAGCTGCTGGCGGCGGTGCACTGAGATGATCGAGGATCATCGAGGCCCGTCGGACGCGTTCTCGCCGTCGGACGAGGTCCGACCGTCGTGCGTGATCGGAGAGGTGCAGCAAGCGATGTCCACCACCAGTGACCGGACCAGCGTGGATCAGGAGCTCGTCGAGGCGGCCCTGGAGGTCGCACGGCGGTACGCCCGGGGTGACAACCACACCGTGGCGGCCGCCGGGCGCAATGCCGACGGGCGGATCGTCACCGCTCTGAACGCCTACCACTTCACCGGCGGGCCGTGCGCGGAGCTGGTGCTCATCGGCGCGGCCGCCGGGCAGGGGGCGTACGAGCTCACCACCGTGGTGGCCGTGGGCGACCGGGAACGCGGGGTGATCCCGCCGTGCGGGCGGTGTCGGCAGGTGCTGCTGGACTACTTCCCCGAGGTGGGCGTCATCGTCGGGCAGGGGGCGGAGTTGCGCACCGTGCCGGTGTCGGCCCTGCTGCCGGGGGCGTACGTGTGGGCCGATCACCAGGAGGACTGAGCGGGCGGCCCGATTGACCCGGCGGGTGAAGCGGCAGGTCGTTCGGCTGCGCCGGTCCGGTTCGAGGCGCTAGCGTGCAGGCGATGTGACGTAGGAGACCCGAGCAAGGAATCACCAATCGAGGGGGCACATTTGTCGGACGACCTGCTCATCGCAAAGATCAACCACGGCTTCGATCACCTCGACGCCGACGGCGACGGGCTGCTCACCGAGCGGGACCACGTCCTGATGGGCCTCTCGGTGGCCCGCTCGCTCGGCCACCAGGAGGGCTCCGAGGCGGAGGCCGTGATAGTCCGGGCCTACCTGACGACCTGGCACGACCTGCACCTCGCCCGGCTGCCCGCCGGCACCGAGGCGATCACCCGGCAGCAGTTCGTCGCCTCGACCGGCGCGCTCGCCGACGACCCGGAAGCCGCCCGGGAGATCCTCGGCGCGCTCGCCGGGGCCTTCCTCTCCGTCGCCGACGCCGACCGCAGCGGGACGGTGGACGCCGGCGAGTTCTTCGTCTTCCAGCGCGGCCACTTCGCCGGCCTGTCCCGCGACGACGCCGACGAGGCCTTCCGCCACCTCGACACCGACGGCGACGGCGTGCTCTCCGCGGCCGAGTTCACCGACGCGATCATCGAGTTCTGGACCAGCCGCGACCCTGACGCGCCCGGCAACTGGTGGACGGGCAAGCCGCCGTACGCCTTCTGAGCCGTACGTCCGCGGTGGTCCGCCCCCGCGAGCCGGAAGCGCGGGGGCGGAC
>NZ_JBHVET010000742.1:0-4088 GCF_042802135.1 Kitasatospora sp. NPDC057512 | reverse complement strand
AGAGACAGGATGGCGAGGGCCCGCAGCCGGGCGGTGGCCTGGTGGGCGGCGGGCTCGGCGTGGCCGATGCCCGCCGCCGGGTTGGTGAGAACGGCGACCCTGCGGACGGTTCTCGCCTCGTTCAAGGGATCAACTTGCCCGGGTTGAGGATGCCCGCCGGGTCGAGTTCGGCCTTGACGGCGCGCAGGATGCGCACGCCCAGGTCGCCGATCTCCTCGGTCATCCAGGGCCGGTGGTCGGCGCCGACGGCGTGGTGGTGGCTGATGGTGCCGCCGGCGCGGAGGATGGCGTCCCCGGCAGCGCGCTTGGCGGCGCCCCAGCGGGTGAGCGGGTCCTCGCCGAGGGCGGCGACGACGGTGAAGTAGAGCGAGGCGCCGGTCGGGTAGACGTGCGAGACGTGGCAGAGCACCAGGGAGCCGGGCAGGGCGCCGGTGAGCGCCTCGGTGACGGCGGCCCGCAGGGCCGGCAGCCGGCTCCAGGAGGCCGCGGTCTCCAGGGTCTCGCACAGCGCGCCCGCGGCGAGCAGCGAGTCGCGCAGGTAGGGGGCGCTGAACCGGCCGTGCTCCCAGGCCCGGGCGGGGCCCTCGCCGAGCGAGGTGCCGCCGGCGGCGAGCAGGGCGTCGCGGGTGAGCTGCTGCCGGGCGGCGACCTGGGCGGCGGCGCCCTCGAAGACGGTGACGGCCAGGCAGCCGCTGACCGCCGGGGCGCCGCCGATCTGCTCGGTCATGGCCAGGTTGATCATGGTCTCGGCCTCGTCGGAGAGCCGGATCACGGTCGGGCCGGTGCCCTGCTGCTCGACGGCGCGCAGCGCGGCCGTGCCGGTGGCGAAGTCGGGGAAGCTCCACGCCTCGTACGCCTTGACGGCGGGCAGCGGGTGGACGCGCAGCCGGACGGCGGTGATCACGCCGAGGGTGCCCTCGGAGCCGAGGAAGAGCTGGCGCAGGTCGGGGCCGGCGGCGGAGGCGGGGGCGCGGCCGAGGTCGAGCACCCCGGCGGGGGTGACGACGCGCAGCCCGCGCACCATCTCGTCGAAGCGCCCGTACCCGGCGGAGTCCTGGCCGGAGGAGCGGGTGGCCGCGAAGCCGCCGATGGTGGCGTAGCGGAAGCTCTGCGGGTAGTGGCCGAGTTCCCAGCCGCGCTCGGCGAGCAGCTCCTCCGCGGCCGGGCCGGTGAGGCCGGCGCCGAGGACGGCCTCGCCGGAGGTCTCGTCCAGGTCGAGCAGCCGGTCGAAGCGGCGCAGGTCGAGGGAGACGACGGCGGTGAGGCCGCCGCGCTCGGGGTCGAGGCCGCCGACCACACTGGTGCCGCCGCCGAACGGGACGACGGCGATGCGGCGTTCGGCGCACACCGCGAGGACGGCGGCGACCTCCTGCTCGCTGCCGGGCAGCACGACGGCGTCGGGGGCGTCCTGGGCCTCGCGGCTGCGGCGGCGCAGCAGGTCCGGGGTGGACTTGCCGCCGGCGCGCGGCAGCCGGTCGGCGTCGGCGGCGCTGACGTGTTCCTTGCCGACGGCGCCGGCCAGCGCGTCGAGGTCCTCGGCGGAGAGCCGGGACGGGTGCAGGAGGACCTCGTCGGCGCTCGGCCCGGGGGCGGCGTCGCCGGTGACGCCGAGGGCGGCGGCGAGCAGTCCCTTGATGTCGGCGGACAGCTCCTTGGCCAGGGCCGGGTCGCCCCAGGCGTCCCACTTCATCGGGGGGAGCGGAAGCGCGGCGCCGGCCGGTCCCGCTTGCGTCTCAGGTGCCATGCGTTACAGTTTCACACATCATGTCAAGTAGTAACGACGAGCCCGAGACGCCGGGCCAGACCCGCGGGGACACCGGCCAGGCCTCCGGGGCCCGCAGCACCGACGACGCGATCCTGGACGCCGCCGCCGACCTGATCGTCCACCTCGGCGTGCGCCGCACCCAGCTCGCCGAGATCGCCCGCCGCGCCGGGGTCAGCCGGCCGACCGTCTACCGCCGCTGGCCGGACGTCCGGGCGGTGATCGGCGCGCTGCTCACCCGGGAGATCCTGGCAACCCTGGAGGAGGCAGTGCCGACCGGCCGGGACCGGGAGGCCTTCGTCGAGCGGACCGTGGAGATCGCCGTCCGCCTGCGCGACCACCCGGTGATCGGCGCACTGCTGCGCTCCGACGACTCCGACCTGCTGCTCGAGTACGTCGTCGAGCGGCTCGGCGCCAGCCAGCGAGGCCTGCTGGAGGCGCTGCGCACCGGCATCGAGCAGGGCCAGGCGCACGGCTCGATCCGGGCCGGCGAGCCGCTCGAACTGGCCGCCATGGTCCTGCTGATCGCCCAGTCCACCGTCCAGTCGCACCGCATGGTCGCCTCCCTGCTGCCCGAAGCGGCCTGGCGGCGCGAACTGGCCAGAGCACTGAACGGATACCTCGCGCCATGACCCCCACCGCAGGCCCGCACACCGGTCCGCACTCCGGCGCGCACACAGGTCCGCACGCGGGCCCGCACTCCGGCACGCACGCGGGCCCGTACACCGGTCCGTACGCCGGCACCTCCCGCCTCAACGCCGTCCGAAGGGCGGCGGAGCTGGAGGTGCTCGGCGACGACGCCCGGATCGACCTCCTGGTCATCGGCGGCGGCGTCACCGGCGCCGGAGTGGCCCTGGACGCGGCCTCGCGCGGCCTGCGCACGGTGCTGGTCGAGGCCCGCGACCTCGCCTTCGGGACGAGCCGCTGGAGTTCCAAGCTGGTGCACGGCGGCCTGCGCTACCTCGCCTCCGGGCGGATCAAGGTGGCCCGGGAGAGCGCGGTGGAGCGCGGCGTGCTGATGACCCGCACCGCCCCGCACCTGATCCGCGCGCTGCCCCAACTGGTGCCGCTGCTCCCGGACCTGCTGCGCCCCGGCCAGGCCGCGCTGATCCGTACCGGCTTCCACGCCGGGGACGCGCTGCGCCTGACGGCCGGCACCCCGGGCGCGCTGCTGCCCCGGGTGCGCCGGATCGACGCCGACCGGACCCGCCGGCTGGTGCCGGGCGTGCGGACGGACGGGCTGCGCGGCGCGCTGGTCGCCCACGACGGCCAACTCGTGGACGACGCCCGGCTGGTGGTCGCCCTGGCCCGGACCGCCGCGCAGTACGGGGCGAGCGTGCTGACCAGGGTGCGCGCCGAGCGGGTCACCGGCACCTCGGCCCGGCTGGTCGACACCCTGACCGGGCGGGAACTCGCCGTCCGGGCCGGCGCGGTGGTCAACGCCACCGGCGTCTGGGCGGGCGAGGTGGACACCTCGATCCGGCTCCGGCCCAGCCGGGGCACCCACCTGCTGGTGGACGCGAAGGCCCTCGGCAACCCGACCGCCGCCCTCACCGTGCCGGTGCCCGGCTCCACCAGCCGCTTCGTCTTCGCCCTCCCGCAGCAGCTCGGCCGGGTCGCGATCGGCCTGACCGACGAGGACGCCCCGGGCCCGATCCCGGACGAGCCGCAGCCCACCGAGGCCGAGCGCTCCTTCCTCCTCGACACCGTCAACGCCGCCCTCTCCACCGCCCTGACCAGGGCGGACGTGCTCGGCGCCTATGCCGGGCTGCGCCCGCTGATCGACACCGGGGACGGCAGCACCGCCGACATCTCCCGCGAGCACGCGGTGCTGGAGAGCCCGTCCGGGGTGATCACCGTGGTCGGCGGCAAGCTCACCACCTACCGCCGGATGGCCGAGGACGCGGTGGACACCGCCGTCCGGCTGCGCGGCCTGCCCGCCCGCGCCTGCTGGACGGCCCGGCTGCCGCTGGTCGGCGCCCCCGGCCACCGGGACAGCCGCCCGCTGCCCGCCGGGGTCCCGGAGGGCGGAGCCGCCGGCCGGGTGCCCGCCTCGCTGCTCGCCCGCCACGGCGGTGCCGCCCACGAGGTGCTGGCGGCCGGGGAGTTGGCGGCCGGGGAGTTGGCGCCGATCGCGGAGGGCCTGGACGTGACCCGCGCCGAGATCGCCTACGCGGTCAGCCACGAGGGCGCGCTGGACGTGGCCGACGTGCTCGACCGCCGCACCAGGATCGGGCTGGTCGCGGAGGACGCCGAGCGCGCCCGGAAGGCGGTCGAGGAGATCGTCGCGGACGCGCGGTAGCGCGGTAGCGCGTGGGGCCGGTAC
>NZ_JBHVET010000741.1:0-4090 GCF_042802135.1 Kitasatospora sp. NPDC057512 | reverse complement strand
GGCGCGGCACTTGCCCGAGCCGGCGCCGGTGACCAGTGCGGCCTTGCCGTGGAACGGTCGCATGTCCGGGTTCTCCCTTCGGGACCTTGGGACTTCGGGACTTCGCGGCAGGCTTCTCAGCCGCCGGCCGGCAGGTCGACGGGGTAGGCGGCGCCGGTGTCTGCGGACGCGGAGACGGCCTGCCAGGCGGTGGCCTCGGCGAGCTGGCCGCGGGAGTAGTCCAGCGCCATGTCCGCGGCGCCGGCACCCAGGAGCAGGTGGGTGGGCAGCCGGTCGGCGTGGACGATCCGGACGAGGATCTGCGCGGCACGGTCGGGGTCGCCCACGGCCGCCCCGCCGCCGCGCAGGAGGTCGACCAGAGCACCGACGGTGGCGCGGTAGTCGGCGGGTACCTCGTCGACCCGCATCGAGGGCCCGGCCCAGTCGGTGGCGAACCCGCCGGGCTCGACGACGAGGTAGCGGATGCCCAGCGGCGCGGTCTCGGCCGCCAGGACCCGGGTGAAACCGTCCACCGCGAACTTCGCCGCCTGGTAGGAGCCGAGCCCCGGGGTGGCACCGACGCGCCCGCCGACGGAGGAGAACTGGATCACGATGCCCCCGCCCTGTTCCTGCATCAGCGGGATCGCGGCCTTGGAGACGTGGTAGACGCCCCAGAAGTTGGTGTCGAACTGGCGGCGGAAGTCCTCCTCGTCGGCGGTCTCGACCGGGGCGAGGTTGGCGTACCCGGCGTTGTTGACCACGACGTCGACGGAGCCGAAGGCCGTACGGGCGGCGGCGAAGGCGGCCTGGACCGCGGCCGGGTCGGTGACGTCCAGGGCGACGGGCAGGACGCGGTCGCCGTAGCGGGCGACCAGGTCGTCGAGCTGCTCGGGCTTGCGGGCGGTGGCGACGACCCGGTCACCGGCCGCCAGGGCGGCCGAGGCCAGGGAGCGGCCGAAGCCGCGCGAGGAGCCGGTGATGAACCAGGTGCGGGTGCCGGTGTGAGTGCTCATGGATTTAGTGAAACACCGTTGCGGTAATAACGCAACGCTGGATTGTTATTACCGCAACCACGTTTCGCTAGACTCGACGCGTGACCGACTCCGACTTCCAGCGCGCCCGCACCCCCGAGGCCAAGCGCGCCCACGAGGACGCGATCCTCGCCGCCGCCGCACGCCTGGCCACCGCCAACGGCGTCCGCGAGGTGACCGTGACCGCCATCGCCGACGAGGTCGGCATGCACAAGTCCGCGATGCTGCGCTACTTCGAGACGCGGGAGGACATCTTCCTGCGGCTCGCGGCCGAGGCCTGGCAGGACTGGTCGGCCGAGGTCCGCGACCGCCTTGCCACCCTCCCCCCGTGCGAGAGCGCAACGGACCCCGCGTGGGCCCGCGGGGTCCTCTCGATCGCGGGCGTCCTGGCGCAGTCGCTGGTGGCCCGCCCGCTCTTCTGCGACCTGCTCGCGCACACCCCGTTGAACCTGGAGCGCAACGTCTCCCTCGACACGGTCCGCGCGTTCAAGGTCCGGGCCATCGCCGAGGTCGACGCGGTCGGCGCGGCCCTCGGCTCCACAGCCCCGCTCAGCGCCGACCAGGCCCGCAGCGTCGTCACCACCGCCACCTCGATGGCCGGCGCCCTCTGGCAGATGGCCGCCCCCGGCACCCACCTGCGCGCCTTCTACGAGACCGACCCCGCGCTCTCCCACTCCGTCGTCGACGTCGAGCCCCGCCTCACCGACATCCTGACCGCCCTGCTCACCGGCTACGCCGTCGCCGCCACCCGGCGCGCGGACGACGGATGGCCCCACGGCCCGGAGGGCGACGGATGGCCCCACGACACACCCTGACCCCCTGCCGCTCCACCCCGGCCTCCACTTCGCCCCTGCTTCGCACCGGTGCACGGAGTGACCGGGGAGCGGGCGCATGTCCGTAATGAACGATTGTGTTCCCTATGCCCCGGGGATACCGTCGGTAGTGGTGAACGAATCCGTCCCCTTCCCGTCGTTCACCCCCGAACCCTTTGGGGGACCGCCATGGCCACCTCGCGCGCCCTGGCCGAGGCTTCGCCCGCGACCGCACGTCGGGGCCAGCACCCGGGGATTGCACTCACCGTCATCGCGGCGACACAGCTGATGGTCGTCCTGGACATCACGATCGTGAACATCGCGCTGCCGCACATCCAGCAGGCGCTGAAGTTCAACACCACGGACCTGTCCTGGGTCATCAACGCCTACACCCTGACCTTCGGCGGGCTGCTGCTGCTCGGCGGGCGGGCGGGCGACATCCTCGGGCGGCGGCGGGTGTTCGTCGTCGGCGTGCTGGTGTTCGCCCTGGCCTCGCTGCTCGGCGGGGTCGCCCAGTCCGCCGCCTGGCTGCTGGCCGCGCGGGCCCTGCAGGGCGTGGGCGGGGCCATCGCCTCGCCCACGGCGCTGGCGCTGATCGCCACCAACTTCAAGGAGGGCCAGGAGCGCAACCGGGCCTTCGGGGTCTACTCCGCCGTCGCCGGGGCCGGCGGCGCGATCGGACTGCTGCTCGGCGGCATGCTCACCTCCTGGCTGTCCTGGCGCTGGGTCCTGTTCGTCAATGTGCCGATCGGCATCGCGATCGCCCTGCTGGCACCGCTCTACATCAACGAGTCCGAACGCCACCCCGGCCGCTTCGACCTGACCGGCGCCCTCACCGCCACCGCGGGCATGGTCTCGCTGGTCTACGGCTTCATCCGCGCCTCCGACCACGGCTGGACGGACCCGGTGACGCTGACCTCGTTCAGCCTCGCCGTGGTCCTGGTCGCGGCGTTCGTGGCGAACGAGCGGCGCGCGCGCCAGCCGATCATGCCCCTGCGCCTCCTGCGGGAGCGCAACCGCTCGGGCGCGTACGGGCTGATGCTCTGCGTGGCCGCGACGATGTTCAGCATCTTCTTCTTCATCACCCTGTTCGTGCAGGAGATCCTCGGCTTCAGCCCGCTGCGGGCCGGATTCGCGTTCCTGCCGATCAGCGTGGCCATCGTCGGCGCCGCCCAGTTCGCCGCCCGCAACCAGCTGCGCTTCGGCCCCAAGCCCTTCCTGGTCGCCGGCTCACTGCTGGTGCTGGGCGGGGTCGCCTGGGCGACCCGGATCGACATCGACAGCACTTACGTCGGCGGCATCCTCGGACCGACCATGATGTTCGGCCTCGGCATGGGCTCGATCTTCGTCCCCGCCACCCTCACCGTCGTCTCCCGGGTCGCCCCGCACGAGACCGGCGCGGCCACCGGCATGCTCAACACCACCCAGCAGGTCGGCGGCTCGCTCGGCCTGTCGATCCTGGTCACGGTGTACGGCACGGCCAGCCGCAACGAGGCCCGGCAGCAGGCCGGGGCCTTCCTCCGGCAGGCCACCCCACAGCAGGCCGCCCAGTTCCGGGCCACCGGCCGGCTCCCCGCGCCCTACTCCTCGCAGGTGCTGGTGCACGGCATCGCCGGCGCCTTCCAGATGGGCCTGGTGTTCGCCGCGCTGGCGGTGGCGATCGCGGTGTTCGTCATCAAGGTCGGCCGCCTGCCGGTGCCGCCCGCCGTCAGCCCTTCGGGGGGCGGTGCTTGACAGGGCGTCAGGGTGACCGGGAGAGTCTTCCCCGTAATGGTTTTCATCTTCGATAACCGTTGCGGGTGACCGCTGCCCGCCATGGGTCGAAGCCCGACCCGACCCCGAAACCCCGACGCACCCCCCGAAAGAGGACACCCATGTCGCTCGACGTCTCCCCCGCCCTCCTCGCCCAGGCCCAGCAGGGCCGCGTCGACGAGGCCGAGTTCCTCGACACCGTGCGCGCCTCGCTCCCGTACGCCTACCAGGTCGTCGCCGGGCTCAGCACCGAACTCGCGGCCGGCGGGGCGGAGTTCACCACCGACAACACCACGCCCAGCGACGAGCAGCGCGCCCAGCTGCTGCGCGCGCTCGCCAGCAACGCGATCCGCGGCAGCCTGGAGAACCACTTCGGGGTGAAGCTCGCCTTCGTCAACTGCCACCGGGTCGGCGCCTTCCGCCCCGGCACCGAGGACGGCGCGGCGTACCGCGAGTTCACCTCGCTGCACAACCAGATCCGCAACCAGAGCCCCGAGCTGCGCAGCTGCTGACGGC
>NZ_JBHVET010000740.1:0-4094 GCF_042802135.1 Kitasatospora sp. NPDC057512 | reverse complement strand
AGCTGGAGCAGCGCTGGGGCGGGGTCGACGGCGTGCTGCACGCCGTCGCCGCCGCCCAGCAGACGGCGCTGAGCGGCAACTTCCTCACCACCCCGCCGGAGGCCGCCGGGCTCGCCCTGCGCACCGCCGCCGTCTCCCTGCACTCGCTGGCCACCGCGCTCGCCCCGCTGCTCAGCGCGGACGGGCGGCGCGGCAGCGTCGTCGGACTGGACTTCGACGCCAGCGGCGCCTGGGCCGGCTACGACTGGATGGGCGTCAGCAAGGCGGCGCTCGGCGCGGTCTGCCGGTACCTGGCGATGTACCTCGGCCCGTCCGGCATCCGGGTCAACCTGGTGGCGGCCGGCCCGGTGGAGACCGTCGCCGGGCAGGCGATCAGCACCTTCGACCGGATCGCCGACCGCTGGCAGGCCGAGGCCCCGCTCGGCTGGGACCGCACCGACCCCGCCGTGGTGGTCGGACCGGTGCTGTTCCTGCTCTCCGACCTCGCCGCCACCGTCAGCGGGGAGATCCTGCACGCCGACGGCGGGATGCACGCCGTCCGGATGGGCACCGGACCGGCCTTCGCGGAAGGAGGCGCGGCATGACGCCCGCCATCGTTGGCGTGGGCGCCGCCCTGCCCGAACGCGTCGTCCCCAACGCCTACTTCGAGCGCATCGGCGCCTCCCCGGAGTGGATCGTCAAGCGGACCGGCATCCAGGAGCGCCGCTTCCTCCCGCCGGACGGCCGGCTCGCCGACCTCGTGGTGGCCGCCGCCGAGCAGGCGCTGCGCAGCTCCGGGCGCACCGCGGCGAGCATCCGGCACGTCGTGGTCGCCACCATCACCCCCGACCGGGTCACCCCCGGGGTGTCGGTGGAGGTCGCCGCCCGGCTCGGCATGCCGCAGGCCACCGCCTTCGACCTGCACGCGGCCTGCGCCGGGTTCGTCTACGGCCTGGACCACGCCGCCGCGCTGATCGAGACCGGCCGGGCCGGGGCGGTGCTGGTCTGCGGCGCCGACGCGCTGACCCGGATCACCGACCACGAGGACCGCGGCACCGCGGTGCTGCTGGCCGACGGCGCCGGCGCCGCCGTGGTCGCCGACGTGCCCGGCGCCCCCGACCCGTGCTTCTCGCTCGGCAGCGACGGCGAGCAGATCCCCCTGCTCTACGCCGACCGGGACGACCGCAAGCTGCGGATGGACGGCCGGGAGGTGTTCGACCACGCGGTGGAGAAGATGTCCGCCGCCACCCGGGAGGTGCTCACCCGGCGCGGCCTGACCTGCGAGGACCTCGACCTTTTCGTCGCCCACCAGGCCAACGCCCGGATCGTGCGCGCGGTCGGCAAGGAGGTCGGGCTGCCCCCGGAGCGGCTCTACCTGAACGTCCACCGGGTCGCCAACACCTCGGCGGCCTCGATCCCGCTGGGCCTGACCCACGCCCGCGAGGAGGGCCTGCTGGACGGCCCGAAGCTGCTCGGCCTCGCCGCCTTCGGCGCGGGCATCACCTGGGGCGCCGGGGTGATCGGCTGGCGGCCCGGCGCCGGCGGGGAGGCGGCGGCGTGAAGACCCCCCGGTTCCCCGTGATCGCCGAGATCGCCGCGCCGGACGGGGCCCGGATCACCGTCCGGGCGCTGGCCCGGCCGGAGCCGGCCGCCCCGGTCGTGGTCGTCCTGCCGGCGATGGGGACGGCCGCCCGGCACTACACCCCGCTGGTCCGCGCCCTGCACGCGGCCGGCCTCAGCGTGGCCACCTGCGACCTGCGCGGCCACGGCGAGAGCCGACCGGTGCCCCGGCACGGGGTCGCTTTCGGCTTCCGCGAGCTGGTGGAACAGGACTTCGGGGCGGTGCTCGACGCGGTGGCCGGGGCCTTCCCGGGCGCGCCGCGCCTGCTGCTCGGGCACAGCCTGGGCGGGCAGCTGGGCCTGGTGCACTGCGGGGTGTTCCGGCCCCGGCTGGCCGGCGCGGTCCTGGTGGCCAGCGGATCGGCCTGGTACCGGACCTTCGGCGTACGGGCGGGCCTGCGGCGGCTGGCGCTGAGCCAGTTCTCGATCGTCGCGTCGGCGGTGGTCGGCCACTGGCCGGGCGAGCGGTTCGGCTTCGGCGGCCGGGAATCACCCCGGCTGATGCGGGACTGGGCGCGGCAGATGCGCACCGGCCGCTACCGGGTGCGCGGCGCGGTCACCGACTACGAACGGGCGCTGGCCCGGGTCGACCTGCCGGTGCTGGCGGTGGACGTGCAGGGCGACGAGCTCGCCCCGCCGCGGGCCGTCGACCACCTGTGCGCCAAGCTGCCCTCGGCCCGGGTGGAGCGCTGGAGCTACACCGCCGAGCGGGCGGACGGCCGGGCGCTGGACCACTTCCGCTGGATCCGGCACAACCGCGGGCTGGTGGAGCGGATCGCCCCGTGGATGCTCGCCGCCGCCGAGGCCGCGGGCGATGCCGCGGCCGCCGAAGCCGGGTCGGACGCGGCTCCGCACGGCGGCGTCCGCCCGACCGTATAGGGACCAGACCGAGGAGTGCCCGCATGTCCGTCGTCCCCGCCCCGTCCGACCGCAGCGCCGACCTGCCGCCCGGCGCCCCCGGCCTTCCGCACGGCATCCCCGACCTGCTCACCGCGACCGCCGCCCGCTGCCCGGACCACCCCGTCCTGCGGCTCGACGAGGAGGTGCTGAGCTTCGCCGACCTGGCGGCGCGCAGCGCCCGGGCCGCGCACTGGCTGGCCGCGCTCGGCGTCGCCCCCGGCGACCGGGTGGCCGTCCTGCTGCCCAACGTGCCGGAGTTCGCGGTGCTGTACTACGGCATCCTGCGCGCCGGCGCGGTGGTCGTCCCGATGAACCCGCTGCTGAAGGCCCGGGAGATCGAGCACTGCCTCGGCGACGCCCGGCCCGCCGTGCTGCTCGCCTGGCACACGGGCGGCGAGGAGGCGGCCGAGGGCGCGCGGCGCACCGGCACCCGGCTGGTCGCCGTCGAGCCGGCCGCCCTCGCGGCGGCGCTCGCGGAGCAGCCGGCCGACCCGCCGACCGCCGCCGGGGGCCGCGGAGGAGAGGACACCGCGGTCATCCTCTACACCTCCGGAACCACCGGGGCGCCCAAGGGCGCCGAGCTGACCCACCGCAACATCGTGTGCAACGTGCGGGCCGGTATCCAGGTGCTGGGCCTGGTCGAGCGGGACGTGATCTTCGGCGGGCTGCCGCTGTTCCACTCCTTCGGCCAGGTGATCGGCCTCAACTGCGCGGTGGCCGTCGGGGCCTGCCTGACCCTGGTGCGGCGCTTCGACCCGCTGGCCGCCCTCGCGGTGATCCAGCGCGACCGGGTGAGCGTTTTCCTCGGCGTCCCGACGATGTACACCCTGATGCTGACCCACCCGCGACGCGCCGGGCACGACGTCTCCTCGCTGCGGGTGTGCCTGGCCGGCGGCGCGCCGATGCCGCCGGAGGTGCTGCGCGGCTTCGAGACCGACTTCGGCTGCGTGGTGCTGGAGGGCTACGGGCTCTCCGAGTCCTCGCCGCTGGCCTGCGCCAACCGGAGCGACCGGGAGCGGATCGCGGGCACCATCGGCATCCCGGTCGACGGGGTGTGGATGCGGATCGTCGACGAGTCCGGCCGGGAGGTGCCGGACGGCACGGTCGGCGAGGTGGTGATCCGGGGCCACAACGTGATGAAGGGCTACTGGGGCCGGCCGGACACCACCGCGCGGACCGTCCGGGACGGCTGGCTGCACACCGGGGACCTCGGCACCCGCGACGAGCGGGGCGACTTCCGGATCGTCGACCGCCGCAAGGACGTCATCCTCCGCGGCGGCTTCAACGTCTACCCGAGGGAGGTGGAGGACGTGCTGTACGAGCACCCGGCGGTGGCCGAGGCCACGGTGATCGGCGTCCCCCACCCCACCCACGGCCAGGAGGTGGCCGCCGCCGTGGTGCTGCGCGAGGGCGCCGCGGCGAGCCCGGAGGAGCTCCGCGGCTTCGTCCGGGAGCGGGTGGCCCCGTACAAGTACCCGCGGCTGGTCTGGACGGTCGACGCGCTGCCCAAGGGCCCGACCGGGAAGATCCTCAAGCGCGAGGTCGTGGTGCCCGCCGCGGAGTCGGGCCGGCCCGGGAGCTGAGCGGGCCCGCCC
>NZ_JBHVET010000739.1:0-4125 GCF_042802135.1 Kitasatospora sp. NPDC057512 | reverse complement strand
CCTCGGGCGCGGCCCGTTCCGTCTGTTCGACCCCCGTCTACTGTTCGACGCCCTACGGTTCGAGGCGGTGCGGGCCCCGGAAGAGGAACGTCGCCTCGCGGATCGACGGCAGGCCGAGGGCCAGCATGAGCAGCCGGCCCAGCCCCAGCCCGAGCCCGCCGTGCGGCGGGGTGCCGTACCGGAAGCAGTCGAGGTACCCGGAGAGCGGGCCGGTGTCCATGCCCTTCTCCCGGGCCTGGGCGACGAGGCGGTCGTACCGGTGCTCGCGCTGGGCGCCGGTGGTGATCTCCACGCCCTTCCACAGCAGGTCGAAGGACTCGGTGACGGTCGGGTCGTCCTCCGGCCGCAGGTGGTAGAACGGCCGTACGGCGGCCGGGAAGCGGGTGACGAAGACGAACTCGTGCCCGGTCTCCTCGGCGATCAGGCCGCACAGCGCGCGCTCGCCCTCGGGGTCGAGGTCCTCCTTGACGCCCTCCGGGTCCCAGCCGGTGGCGCGGAGCCCGGCCAGCGCGTCGGCCATCGTGATCCGGGGGAACGGCAGTTCCGGGACGACGACCCGGGTGCCGAAGTGCTCGGCGATCGCCGCGCCGTGGCGCTCGGCCACCGCGGTCAGGACGCGGTGCAGCATCCGCTCCTCGAAGGCCATCACGTCCTCGACCCCGTCGACCCAGGCGATCTCGACGTCGACCCCGGTGAACTCGGTGGCGTGCCGGGAGGTGAAGGACGGCTCGGCGCGGAACACCGGCCCGATCTCGAAGACCCGGTCGATGCCGCCCGCGATGGCCATCTGCTTGTAGAACTGCGGGGACTGGGCGAGGTAGGCGGTCCGGCCGAAGTAGCCGACCTCGAACACCTCGGCGCCCGACTCGGAGGCCGTCCCCATGAGCTTCGGCGTGTGCAGCTCGGTGAAGCCCTCCTCGGCCGCCACCTCCCGCATCGCCCGCTCGACGGTCGTCTGGACGTCGAAGACCAACTGCTGGGAGGGCCGCCGGATGTCGAGGAACCGCCAGTCCAGCCGCTGGTCGATACCGGTCTTCCCGTCGATCGGCAGCTTCGGCTCGGCCGGCGAGACGACCTCCACGCGGGTCGGGACGAGCTCCAGACCACCGAGCTTGACCTGCGGGTTGGCGACCACCCTGCCGGTGATCTTCACGGCGGACTCGACCGTCACGCCCTCGAAGGCGGCCTCGATGACGTCGTCCTCCCCGCCCCGGAGGTGGGTGACCTGCACGAGACCGGTGTGGTCCCGGACCAGGACGAACTGGATGCGCCGCTGGAGTCGGAGCGTGTTCACCCACCCGTAGACGGTGACCGTCTCCTCGAGGTGCGCGGGCAGCTCTGCGACAAGGGTGCGCGTCATGACAGGGAACTCCCTGGGTTTGCGGGCGCGTTGGTCGCGCCACGTCGACGGGCGGTAAACGGCCGCCCTGGGCGCGTTCACCGTAGAGGATCAAGCCCGTGGGAGTCGCCGGGTTTTCCGTCGTGTCCGGGCGGACGGGGCGGTCCAGCAGCCGGCGGCCCCCTGCGCGGTGCCAGGGGCCGCCGGAACGGTGCGGTCGCCGTCGGCACCCGACCGCCCGGGCGCGCAACCTTTCGGCCCGCTCGCGGCATCACCATGGTGGGAGGCGGGCTGCGGAAGGGCCGCGCTCACCGGGCGGACCGGGCCGGGTGCTTGCTGCCGAATTCCCCCGAATTCATTCGGTACGTATGCGATTCACCTCTCCGAAATCGACCCGTCACCTGTTGCAGAGCCGTGACAGCCGCGCGCGAAAAACCGTTCGCCCGGAGACTTCCAAGGGTTAGCATTCCGGAATGGAATCGAACCTCCCCCCGATATGGAGTTCCTCCGAGAACGCGGACCTCCAACCGTCCCGCAGGGCCCCGCTCCGGCTGGCCCGCCTCGGTGCGACCTTCCTGGGGGTGAGCGTCGTGTCCGGTGTGCTGCTGGCAGGCCTCGCCCTACCCGTCGCCGGCGGCATCGGGCTGACGGCCAAGGGCACGGCGGAGGGGTTCGAGGACGTCCCGTCCGACTTCAAGACGCCGCCGCTCACCCAGGCGACGCAGGTCTTCGACGCCAAGGGCGGCCTGATCGCCAAGGTCTACGAGCGCGACCGCACCGTCATCACCGCCGAGCAGATGTCGCCGTTCATGCGCCAGGCCCAGGTCGACATCGAGGACGCCCGCTTCTACGAGCACGGCGCCGTCGACCTCAAGGGCGTCCTCCGCGCGATCAGCAAGAACGCGGAGAGCGGCACCGCCTCCCAGGGCGCCTCCACGCTGACCCAGCAGTACGTGAAGAACGTCAACGTCGAGCAGGCCGGCGACGACCGGGACGCCGTCCTGGAGGCCCAGCGCAAGACCCTGGGCCGCAAGATCCAGGAGCTCAAGGTCGCGATCAAGCTGGAGGAGGAGCTGCCGAAGGAGCAGATCCTCACCAACTACCTCAACATCACGTACTACGGGAACGGCGCCTACGGGGTGGAGGCCGCCTCCCAGCGCTACTTCAGCAAGAGCAACAAGGACCTGACCGTCGCCGAGGCGGCGACGCTCGCCGGGCTGGTGCAGAACCCGTCGCAGTACGACCCGAAGCAGCACCCGCAGGCCGCGCAGAACCGCCGCGACACCGTCATCGACAAGATGCTGGAGAACAAGCACATCACCGCCGAGCAGGCGAAGGAGGCGAAGGCCTCCCCGCTCGGCCTGAACTACAAGGCCCCGCAGAACGGCTGCATCACCGCCCAGGCCGGCATGGGCTTCTTCTGCGACTACGTGCGCCACGTGGTCAAGCAGGACCCGGCCTTCGGCCAGAGCGCCGACGAGCGCAAGAAGTTCTGGAACCAGGGCGGCCTGAACATCTACACCACGCTGGACCCGGACAAGCAGGCCGCCGCCCAGAACGCGGTGAGCAGCAACGTCCGGGTCACGGACAGCGTCTCCGCCGCCGCCTCCATGGTCGAACCCGGCACCGGCAAGATCCTCGCCATGGCCCAGACCCGCCCGTACGGCCTGGACACCACCCAGAACCAGACCGTCGTCAACCTCAACGTCGACGCGGCGATGGGCGGCGGCAACGGCTTCCAGCCCGGCTCCACCTTCAAGCCGGTCGTCGCGGCCGCGGCCCTGGAGGCGGGCCTGCCGGCGACCCAGGAGTACTCGTCCCCGAACAAGCTCGAGTACCCGACGATGAAGACCTGCGAGGGCACCTGGAAGAACGAGGGCAGGCCGAAGACGGTGGTGCCCAACGAGTCCGCGAGCGAGAAGGGCCCGTACCAGCTGAAGATGGCGATGGCCCTCTCGGTCAACACCTACTTCGTCCAGATGGAGCAGGAGATCGGCCTCTGCGCGGTCAAGCAGATGGCCAACAAGCTCGGCATCACCACCAAGGCCAGCGGCAAGCCCCTGGAGGAGGTCCCCGCGATGGCCCTGGGCGTCGAGGAGATGAGCCCGCTGACCATGGCCAACGTCTACGCGACCTTCGCCGCCCAGGGCACCCACTGCGCCCCGGTCGCCATCAACCGGATCACCACCGTGGAGGGCAAGGACGTCCCCGTCCCGTCCCCCCAGTGCGAGAAGGCGTTCTCCGAGTCGACGGCACGGGCGCTGAACACCGTCCTGAACGGCGTCACCGAGAACAACGGCACCGGCGCGGCGCTCAACCTGGACGACAACCGGCAGATCGCCGGCAAGACCGGCACCTCTGACCGCAAGCGGGCCGCCTGGTTCAACGGCTACACCCCGCAGCTCGCCACCGCCGTCTGGATCGGCGGCCCCCAGGGCGGCGTCGAGATGCGCAACATCACCATCAACGGGAAGTACCGCACCGAGGTGTTCGGCGCCGACGGCCCGGGCCCGATCTGGCGGGACGCCATGAACCAGGCGCTGCGCGGCACCCCCAAGCAGTCCCTGCCGATGGCCGACATCCCCGACCCGGCCCCCCGGACCGACCCGACCAAGACCAACCCGACCGGCACCGGCACCCCCGGGGGCCAGGCGACCGCCCCGGCGGGGCCGGCGACCAACCCCGCGGGCCCGGGGACCGCCACCGAGCCCGACCAGCAGCCCTGACCACGCGTTCCCCGCGGCACGTCACCCCGCACGTCGCCCCGTCGAGCACCGGCTCGGCGG